>VBKG01000265.1 GCA_005879585.1 Deltaproteobacteria bacterium
CGTTCACCACCACCTTGGCGCCGTGCTGCGCCATGAGCAGCGCATGCTCGCGTCCGATGCCGCGCCCCGAGCCCGTGATGATCGCCACCTTGCCGTCGAGCAACATCGAGGAGCCTCCTTTGGACCGAACTACCTGCCCAGCGCGCGACGGCTTGTCAAGGCAGCAACGCCGCGGCTATGACGACGGCCCCTCATGCGGCGCGTGCTCCGCTGGCTGAACGTCGCGATCGCGCTCGTCACGCTGGCGAGCGGGCTCGCGGTCCTCGGCTCCGACCTGTTGGTCGCCGGCTATCGCGAGGTCCACCGCGACGCCGTCTGGTTCGTGGTCGCCTACTGTGCGCTGCAGACGCTGATGATCGCCGAGTTCGCGCGCGACGGATCGCTCGTGCCGTGGCTGGCACTCGCGAAGGCGCTCGCGGCGGTCCTCTTCTTCGCGAGCTTCTTCACGAGCGGCCTCTACTGGATGACGTGGACACCCGGCCGCTACGTCTACGAGCTCTTCGCGTGGGGTGAGGAGACGAAGGTCGGGCTCTATGCCCTCGCCTTCCTCGGCCGGGGGACGTTCAACACGCTGAACGCGTTCTACTTCACGCGACCGTGGTGGGGTCCGCTGCGCGTCCGCCGGCCGCTCATCGGGCGAGCGGTCACGGCGGTGCCGGTCGCGGCGGCCGCGCTCTGCACGTGGGCCTTCCTCGCGCTCGTCCGCGAGGAGACGACGACGTTCTCGTCCGACGCGCAGGACGTCGCACGGACCGTCCTCGCCGGCGTCGACTGCGAGGAGGTCCGGGCGAACGAGGGGAAGACGATGACGGACCTCCGGCAGCGGGGCGAGCGCCGCTATCGGGTGGAGATCACGTACGGCTGTGACCTCACGCGCGTGCTGGTGCAGGCCGAGGACGGGAGGATCGGAACGGCGGCGGAGCCGCAGCCCGCGTGTTGCCACACCGGCTCCTGAATGCAAACTACCATGAGGCCCGCAGTACGCCGTACGCGACGAGCAGCGGACTCAGCGGCCCGTCGGCGATGGCAACGGCCGACGCGATGCCGCCCGCCAGGTATGGATATCGCTCCCACGTGTACAGCGCCGCGAGACCGGGAACCACCGCCAACAGGATACGGCCATCCGACAACGCCTTCGGCAAGTCCTTCGCGGAGAGCGTCACGATCACCACCGGCGCCGCCCCGATCACCATCCCGAGGAGGCACTGCAGGAACCGGACCGCCGCTCGCATCAGACCACCGCGGCTTCGGCCTCCACCCACTCCTCCCCGACCTGCGCCGTCTCCTCCTCGAGCTCCGCCGCCGCCAGGGCGCTGCTCCACAGGAACGCCGGACGGAAGCGGGCAACGATCGCGGGCAGCAGGATCAGCGCGCTCGCCGACGAGACGATCATCGCGAGCGCCACGAGCGAGCCGAGCTGAACGTGGAGGCCGAAGCCCGAGAGGCAGAGCGTCGCATAGCCGACCGCGATCGCGGACGACACGAACAGCACGGCCTTTCCCGACGTTCGGAGCGTCCGGCCGAGCGCCTCGTCGAGATCGGCGCCGCCCGCGAGCTCTTCCCGCAGGCGGAAGAGGAAGTACACGGCGTAGTCGGCGCCGATGCCGACGGCCATCGCCGAGATCATCGACGTCACGGTGTCGAGCGGGATGCCGAGGAGACCCATGACGCCGAAGTTGACGGCGACGGTGAGCGCGAGCGGCGTCGCCACGAGCAACCCGCCCGTCAGCGAGCGGAGCAGCAGCGCCGCGATGCAGAACGTGATGAGCGCGATCTGCAGGATGTTGCGCAGCTTGCCGTGCACCATGACCTCGGTGGCGGCAGCGGTCGACGCGAGTGACCCCGTGTAGCGCACGCGATAGCCGGCGGGGAACGTCTTCGCGACCACGTCCTGCGCGACGGCGATCAGGTGCTGGCCGAAGTACGTGCTGTCCTGGTGGATCAAGAGCCGCACCTTGGCCACGCGATGGTCCGGATCGATGAGCGTGTCGAAGTCCTCGGCGCCGCCCGAGAGCGAGTAGAGGAAGAGATACTGCGCGGTCAGCGGACGGGTCCCGGGGAGCTCGCCCTGATCCGCACGGTCGGCGGTGAGTGCGCGGTGCATCTGGCGGACGAAGTCCACGTACGACAGCGCCTTGCCGACGCCCGGCTCGCCCTCGAGCCGGCGCTCGAGCGCGTAGATCGCCCGCATGATCGGCGGCTCCTCGAGCGTGCCCTGCCCGTCGCCTTCGACCAGCAGCACGAGCGTGTTCGTACCGGCGAAGCGCGCGTTGATCTTCGCGTCCTCGACGCGGATCGGCTCGCGGGCGCCGAACTCCCGCTTGTAGCTCGTGTCGACGGTGATGCGGGTGGCGAGCACGCCGCAGAGGACGACCAGCACGCCGGCGGCCGCGAACACCGACCGGGCCCCGGCCTTCGACGAGGTGCGGTGGGCGACGGCGAGCATGCGGTCGAGCCACGGGTGGGCGGCGGCCTCGCGCTCGCGCTCCCGGCCCCGCGGCGTCGGGAGGAGCGCCCGGACCGCCGGGATGATCGTCAGCTCGATGACCAGCGCCGACGCGATCCCGAAGCCGGTGAAGAGCCCGAACGTCCGGATGGTCGCGGTCTGGAAGCTCACGAGCGAGCAGAAGGAGAGCGCGGCGATGGTCCCGGCCGCGATCATCACCGGCCCCACCCGGCCGAGCGAGGCGACGATCGCCTCGCCCACGTCGCCCGATCGCTCGAACTCCTCGTAGAAACGCTTGAGCACCTGCACCGCGTGGCCGGCGGCGACCGCGAGGATCAGGATCGGCGTCGTCGTGTTGTACGGATCGAACGGGACACCGACGAGCCCCATGAAGCCGACGGCCCAGAGCACCGAGAGCAGCGCCGTCACGAGCGGCAGGAAGAGCGCCTGGAGCGTGCGGAACGCGTGGTAGTGCACGAGGCCGATCACGACCAGCGCGAGCGGGAAGAA
This sequence comes from Deltaproteobacteria bacterium, assembly GCA_005879585.1. Classification (GTDB taxonomy): domain Bacteria; phylum Desulfobacterota; class Binatia; order DP-6; family DP-6; genus DP-3. Next base: position 2,957 of record VBKG01000265.1, read on the forward strand.
GTAGATCATCCGGTTGGCGTAGATGCTGAGCTGCGCCAGGAAGACGACGGGACCCGAGAGGCTGTAGTCGAAGGTCCCGTCGTCCGCCGCTTTCAGCGCGGCGACCACCGCCGCGTGCAGATGGCGGTAGCCCGGCGTTTCGGGGGTCAGCTCGAAGCTCGCCTGCACGGCCGCTGCCGATCCGTCGGCCGCCACCAGCGTGCCGACGTACGCGTCGTTCGAGAAGGCCCGGCGCCGCACGTCCTCGGCGCCAGCCATGTCGGTGGGCGGCGTCTCCATCACGCGCTCCACCTCCATGCCGTCGGTCGTGCCACGGATCGCCTTCACCTGGGGCGCCGCAAGACTCTGGAGCAGCGACTGGTTCGCGCCCGGGATGCGGCGAAGGCGATCCGTGACCTCGGCGAGCTTCTTCAGGAACGACGGCGTGAAGACGTTGCCGTCGTGCGGGAAGAGGCCCACGACCACCAGGTTCTTGTCGCCGAAGATGCGGTGGACGTCGTTGAGCGTCTGGATGAACGGATGGTCCTGGGGGAGCTGGCGATCGGGGTCGACCTCGACGCGGAGGTGAGTCGCCGCGCGTCCGAGGAACACCGTCGTCGCGAGCACGGCGGCGAGCACCGTCCAGCGATGCCGAACCACCCAGCGTCCGTAGGCCTCGAGCAAGTGGGTACCCATGGGATTCTCCTCTCCTCAGGCCGCGGCGCGCTCGAAGTACTCGTGCAGCGCGCCATAGTAGACGACGTCGATCTGCTTGAACGCTTCCTGGAGGCGCTCCCGCACGGCGGCGACCGCGCGGGGGGAGATGCGCTGCTCGAAGCGCTTCAGCCAGCTGCCCAGGTATTCGATGTGGCGCTCCTCGTCGCGCAGGATGCTGGTGATCACGGCCTGGCTGTCGGGATCATCGGAGAGCGCCTCGTAGTTCGCCTGCAGCTTCACGGCCGCATCATTTTCCGGGATGTAGGCGACCATCATGATCTCCATCAGCTCGGCGTCATCGATCGACCCGCGGTCGGTGTAGACCTGCTTGACGTCACGCGCCCGGCTGCGCTCGAAGAGACTCTCGAGGCGGTCGAGCTCTGGCGGAAGCCGGTACGCGGCGAACCCGAGCTGCGTCATCCGGCGCAGCAGCAGGTAGGAATGGCGCGCCTCGTCCATCGCATGCTTGGCGAGATCCATCTTCAGCTGCGGGTCCGACACGAGATCGGTGAGCGCGATGATGTCCGCACCACCCCGCACCTCCGACGCGCGGATCAGGTTGAGAATCGCGCCGGTACCGCCGGCTCGGGCATGCACCATGCGGAGGAACGCGACCATGTGCTGCTGACTGGATTCCATCCTCAGGCACTCCTCTTGAGCGGCAGCGGCTGGAAGGCCGCCTGGCGGCCGAGGCCGGGCTCCGGCAGCCGCGCCGGCAGCACCACCTCGGGGTGGTCGATCTCGAAGAAGAAGGCCCAGTAGCGGTGGTCGCTGTGCATGCCGACCCCGCTCCGCAGATCGGAGGCCATGAGCTCGTGCTCGGCGCCGCCGAGCTTGGTGTACCGCGCGACCAGTCCCGACCGCTTGAACCGCATCCACTCGTAGCTCCAGATGCGCTCGGCCTTGGAGCAGACGATGGCGTGCTCGGCGCCGGCGGCGGCCACCACGAAGTGGGACACGAGCTTGAAGAGGCCGAGCGCCACGACCGGCAGGAAGCGCCTGCTGTCGCGATGGTTCGGCAGGACCGCGAAGCGCGTGATCTCGACCACCCTGGCCGAGCGCAGCGCCGGCGGCAGGTCGAAGTACTCCTCGGCCTCGAGCGGGCCCGCGGCGCGCGGCGTCACCCGCATCGAGCCGACGGCCTCGCCGGTCCGGACGTCCTCGGCCAGGAGGAGCCAGGAGCGGCCATCGTACTCGTCGGGGATCGGGACGTCGTAGCCGCAGGTGTCGCGGTAGACCTGGCGGCGGACCTCCAGGGCGCGGGCGACCGACGCCGCGTCCTCGCAGACGCTGAAGCGGTAGCCGCGGAGAAGCCGGGTGAAAATGGATCGCTGCTTGTCGGGGCGGGGGGCGGAGTGGGCGTTTTGGATGTCGTGCATTGTGCGTCTCCTGGGCGACTGCTAAAGCAACCGCTGTGCCTTCTGCTCGGACGCAATAATCCACGCAAATCCGCTTAGTTATGTTCAACACCGGAGTGAACTCCGGTTCCTGTTTCCGTGAACCGGGGTCGCCGGGTTCCGCGCGGCCGTCGGCCTAGCAGGACGCGAGCTGCTCGGCGAAACCGCCGCCGAGCAGCTCGAGCGCCTGCCGCGGGAACGCGCGGGACAGGACCCGGGCCTTTCGGCCGGGGGAACGGACGACGGCCGTCACCTCGACGTGGCTCTTCCCCGGGAGGTCGAGGACCGCCAGCTTCACGATGCCACGGCGAGTCGCGTCACGTGCGTCGCGGAGCAGGCCCCGGAGCTCGCGGTAGAGAGCCGC
>VBKG01000266.1 GCA_005879585.1 Deltaproteobacteria bacterium
AGATCGTCGACCGCCGCCTTCAGGACCGCACGGCGGTGTCGGTCCCACGTCGCCTCCGCCGGCCCGGGATCGCGGGCGGGCAGGTCTGCGAGCACCAGCCCGTCGGGATCGGGCACGACCTCGGGCTGGCGACTCCGGCGACGCAGCTCGTTCAGGAGGCGGAAGTGTGTGATCTGGAGGACCCACGCGCGCACGGTGCCCCGCTCGGGATCGAACCGCCGGGCGTTGCGCCAGACCGCAAGGAAGACCTCCTGCACGAGGTCTTCGGCAGCTGCCCGGTCGAGCGACTGGACGGCCATGCCGAAGATCAAGCGGGCGAAGCGACGGTGAAGCAGCCCTAGCGCTTCCGCCGAGCCGTCGGCGACCTGGCGCATGAGCTCCTCGTCGCGGGGGGCGTGCTCCGTCGATGGCATTCGCCGCTGTCCGTTCATGCGAAGGTACATCGCCCCCGCGTGGTGGTGCCAGGTTGCCGCTCCTCAGGCCAGGCGCTCCACGGCACCATCATTACCCGTTACTACACCGCCATGAGCGATCTGGATTGGGTCCGCCGCCGAGGCCGGACCGACTAAGCGAATCAGGCCCATGCTCACGAAGAAGAGCACGGTGAAGGCCACACCGAGGATCAGGGGGCTATAAGGATCTGCACCGGGGGTGATGAAGCACGACGCCGTCCAGAGGCCCACCAGGACGGAGGCGCGGTGGGTGCGGAGAGCGTCAGGCGAGACGGCGCCCATCACCACGAGCCCGGTGAGGACGAGCGGCAGCTCGAAGGTCAGGCCGAAGGCGAGCAGGAAGTAGGCGACGAAGGTGAAGTAGTTGTCGACGGTGATGATCTCGACGAAGTACGGATGGCCGAAGCCGAGGAGCCATTCGATCGGATAGCGCAACGTCACGAAGCCGACGAAGAGCCCGGCGAGGAAGAGCACCACCCCGATCAGGGTGAACGGCAACGCGCGTCTCTTCTCGCCCCGCGTGAGCGCCGGCGAGATGAACGCCCAGAGATGATACGTCCACACGGGCGTGGCCAGGGCAACGCCGGCGGCCAAGGAGAGCTTCAACACGACGGCGAAGCGAATCGGCGCATGGAAGACGAAAGCCACGAACGCCCCGAGGACGACGGCACCAACGCAGAAGAAGAGGCGGCGCCGAAGCTCTTCGAGATGGTCGACGAGGGTCATCGCCATCGGAGCCAAAGGTTCAGCCCCAAGACCGTGCCAAGGGCTGCGCAGCAGGTGAACGCTGGGTGAAGGGAAGCCACGTACACCCAACGCATGGATTCGCTAATCAAGGGCCCCATAGTTCCTCAGGACACCGGACGCGACTCCCCCGCATGCGGGGCGTCTTCGCCGGCGGAGGGCGTCGCGATCTTCGGCGCTTCCTCTCCGAGTTCGCTGAGCGCGCGCTTGAACTCCTTCAACGCACGCCCCGCCGAACTTCCCATCTCGGGAAGCCGCTTCGGCCCGAAGACGAGTAGCGCGACGAGTGTGATGACGACGAGCTCGGGCCAGTGAAATCCCATGGTTCTCCTCCTATGGACGGTTGATGGTGAGAGGGCCCGCATCGGCGCGGGCCAGCCGGCTTCGCAGGCGCGTGTTCTCCGGAAACTCGGCCCGCAGCCGCTCGAGCACGGCACGGGCTTCGGGCCGGCGTCCGAGGGCGTCCAGCGCATCGGCCGTGAGCCAGCCGCGGCGGAAACGCAGGCGCGGGTCGTCCGACGTGGGCGCGAGCCGTTCGAGGACCGCGAGCGCACCTGCAGGATCCTTCCGATCCTCGAGCCGCACCTCCGCGGCCCGCACCTGGACCGCGGGATCGTCCGGGAAGCGCTGTGCGGCAAGCTCGAGAAGGCTCGCCGCGTCGCCGGTACGGCCGGCCCTTTCGTCGAGCTCGGCCTGTCGAAAGAGGCCCGCCAGGAAGAGGCGGGCAACGTCCTCGGGATCGCCACTGCGGATGCCGACGCCTCCGGCGTGCCCGTAGACGAGCTCGCCGCCGAGCTTGCCGGTCTGAAGGATACAGACGAGCGCGAGCAGCCCGACCCCGGCGGACACGAAAGACATCGTCCGGACGATTGAGCGTCCGCGAAGCGCGAGCGTCAGGAGCTCGAGCCCCCCGGCGAGCAGGACGACGTTCCGTGTTCGCTCTCCCCACAGCTGGTGCGCACGCACGGCGGCCGAAATGCCGGGCGCGGCCTCGACTGCGACGTGCGCGTCCTCGCCCGACTGCGCAGCGACCAGCGTCGCGGCCATGGCGAGCAGGATCAGCGTCACGGCGGCCCTTCCCGCGAAGGCGCCTCTTCGCGTGAGCGACAGCCAGCGGAGAAGGACGCCGCCTGTGATGAGGCCGATCGCGAAGTGGATGACGATCGGATGGTAGAAACCGAGGTCGGGGCGCATGGCGGGCCGCTCTAGTCGACGACGACGATCTCTCCGGCCATGTCCTCGTGGCCGTCGCCGCAGAACACGTCACATCGGAACTCGAACCGGCCGGTGTGATCCGGGACGATGCGGACGCGCGCCACCTCTCCGGGCTTGAGGTCGGCGCGGATCCCGAACTCGGGCACCTTGAAGCCGTGGTCGCGATCCAGCGCGGTGAGCTCCAGGATGACCGGCACGCCCTTCTTCAGGGTGATCTCGCTCGGCGTGTACTCGAACCTCTTCGCCGTGATGTGCACGACCTGCTCCGCCCCGGGCGGAACGGCGGCCGTCGCGAAGCGACGCCAGCTGGTCGCGATCCCGATCGCACCGAGGACCACGATGATGGTCACCATGATCGTTCGTTTCATCGCTCAGGCCTTCTCGACCGACTGCTCGGTGAGCGCGTACTCGTCGCCGCCCGACTGCGACTCGATGGTGCGGAACCCGAGCCCGCGGTACGGGTTCGCGGCGTCCCACGGAATGGGCGCCTTCTTCGGCACGGAGTGCGGCGCGGGCAGCGGGAACATCAGGCCCTTCGCGGCGTGATGCGGGATGTGGCCGGTCAGCTGGTGATGCTCCTGGTGGATGTGACCGTAAAAGACGGTCACGTACTCGTACGGCATGAGGGCCTCGATCGCCGCCGACCCGTCACCCGTCGCCCAGTCCCAGTCGGGGGCGAGGTCGAACAGCGGACGGTGGGTGAGGACAACGATCGGCGCTTCCTTGTCGTGCTTCGCGAGATCCGCGCGGAGCCACTGGATCTGGTCGTCGCCGAGCTTACCGGTCGGATCGGACACGTTGTCGAGCACGATGAAGTGCACACCTTTGTGATCGAACGTGTAGCGGGTCTCGCCGAAGAACTCCTTGAACGCCTCGGCCCGATCGAGCGAGGCATCGTGCTCGCCGGCGAGATACCGCTGCTTCTTCACCTTGAGCTTGCCGACGGCGTCGCGGACGTGCGCCAAACGCTTCCGACGCTCCTGCGGATCGTCGGTCGTGTGCGTGAGATCGCCGGTGAAGACGATGAAGTCGGGCTGGTGGGGGAGCGCGTTCACGTGAGCGATCGCCTTGTCGAGCGTCCCGTCGGCGTCCGGGTTCACCGCCGGACCCGCGAAGCCCCAGTGGAGATCGGACATCTGGAGGAACATGAAGTCCTCCGCCCTGCCCTTGCCGGCGGCGAAGCTCACGCCGCGGAGCCCCGAGCTGAAGACGACGCCCGCAACCCCGGCCGTAGCCAGGCCCGCGAGCTGGATGAATTCGCGTCGATCCAAGTGTCTCGTCATGTGCAGAGCACCTCCGACAGCGGGTACACCGGGACACCCGCATCGGATTGGGCGGCAGCGAACATCTGCTTCCGCCCCCGGTGGTCTGGTGAAGTCGATCCGATCTGGTCTGGCGCGCGCACACGCGGTGGTGGGCCAGACCCTCGTTGATCGATCGCAGCCCGCCCGTCATCGACAAATCCAATTCCAGCCGCGCGGTGTATTGAGCCGATGGCCGTCGAGTTCTGCCGCGCCCCTCGCCCGAAGCGCTCCGCTCCGGGGAGCGACGAATCACGCTGACCTGGCACCCGCGGCCGCTACTGGTTTGAAAGCCCAAACGCATTCGGGCCTACGTCCTGCGTGATCGCACCGATCGCCTTGTTGAGGTCGCTTCGGACTGATCGCGATCTGGCCGTCGGCCGCACGCATCGATTTCGATCTCGATTCAATCTGTCGCCGATGTGCCGGTGTATCAGGAGCTGAACACGCAGCACCAAATGAATACCGAGTGAGACCAAGAGAAGGAGATCAAACATGACGCAGAAACAACTGCTCCCGCACGCGGCGAAGCGAGTTGCGACAGGGATGATGCTCCTCGCCCTCGTCGGCACTGCCGGCTGCATGACCGCGCGCGAGCGGGTCGTGAGTCCCCGACTCAGTGACGTCGCGAGCATGACCGACTCAACGATCAGCCCGGCGAACACCGAGTGCCATGCCTTCGGCTGCATGCCATGAGCCCGGTTCTCGCCGAAATGTTGTGGCGTCGGCGCGCGACGCATGACTCCCAGCTCGCGGACTCCAACAGAAAGGTGATCCCAATGGCAAAGACGTTGCTCACGGTTGCGCTTCTATGTGCAGGTCTCTCGCTCCAAGGAACCGGGTCGGCCCAGGCTTCGAGTGATGCAAGCCAGCCTGATCAGGTCATCCAGTGGAACCGCACGCTGGTCCAGCTCCTCCAGACGCCAGGCGCCCAGCCGGCCACCGTCCATCCCACTCGCAGCATGGCCATCGTGCACCTCGCGATCTACGACGCGGTGAACGCGATCAGGGGCGGGCATGCGCCGTATGTCGTCTCGCATGCGCCGCGTAGCGCGTCACCCGAGGCCGCCGCAGCGTCGGCGGCACACACCGTCCTGCTATCGCTCTTCCCGAACCAGCAGTCGGTCGTCGATGCGAAGTTCCAGGATTCCCTGACCCAGATCGGCGGCGGCAGGCATGTCCGCCAGGGGATCCGGGTCGGCGAGAAGGCCGCCAAGGCCATCCTCGCCGCGCGCGCGAACGACGGGTCGGCCAGCATCCCGCCCGTGTTCGTGCCGCAGTCGGGGCCGGGCGAGTACCAGCTGACGCCGCCGAACTTCAAGCAGCCCGTCTTCACGAACTGGTCCGCCGTGCTCCCGTTCGCGCTCGAGACCGGTGACCAGTTCCGGCCCCCGCCCCCGCCGGCCGTGACGAGCCCGCGCTACACGACCGACTTCGACGAGACCAAGTCGCTCGGTGAGATCAACAGCACCACGCGGAGCACCGAGCAAACGGACATCGGTCGATTCTGGGGCGCGGCGCCCGTGCAGAACGTGTGGAACGAGATCGCACAGATGGCGGGCATGTCGTTCCACAACAGCCTCGAGCAGAACGCCCGCATGTTCGCTCTGCTCGATACCAGCCTGGCCGACGGCGTGATCGCGCTCTACGACTCGAAGTACGCCTACCACCGCTGGCGTCCCGTCACCGCGGTCCAGGGAGCCGACAGCGACGGCAACCCGGACACGACCGGCGATCCCAACTGGACGCCGCTCGCGGTGACGGCACTCGATCCGAGCTACGCCGGAGCCCATGCAGAGATCAGCCAGTCAGCCGCCACCTCCCTGCATGATTTCTTCGGCACCGATCGTGCGGACTTCTCCCTGACGAATCCCAGCCTTCCGGGCATCGTGCGGAGCTTCCAGAGCTTCTCGCAGGCGTCCGACGAGGCGGCAGCGAGCCGTATCTACGCGGGCCAGCACTTCCGCTACGACGAGGAAGCCGGGCAGGCGCTCGGTGACGTGGTCGGCAACTTCGTTTTCGACAATATCCTCGAGCCGGTGCCGCATCGCTGTCCCAGCGCTCAAGCACTACGGCGACGCGCGCATGGACGCCGTGCACCTGCACGACGTGGCTAACCGCTATCGAAGTTTACTCGCGAATGTCTCGCAATCGCACCTCACTCTGGTGCGATCCGTTCGACGGAGTCCGTCCTTCCTTCAACGGAACGGCCGCAAGCTGTGCTCGGCGGCTCGCGTGTGCACATTCACGCCATCATCCGTCGCGCTCCGCTTGCTCGATGACGCTTCGATCCGAGCGCGCCGATACTGTCGAATGGTCGAAGCATCGGCACGGACGTCTCGGTTTCGCGCCGGAGAGTAGCGACTCATTGTCACGCCGAACCGATCCCAACGATCCGCGGGCCTTCATCGACATCTTTACAGACATCGATCCGCTGTTCGTCATCAACAACGAAAGCGGCTGGTACGAGGGGTGGATGATCCACGACCTGACCGTACCGAACACCGCCCCCGCGCGATCGGATGGTACCGGCGCAGCGACGTTCGGCACGATTACGACAGCCGACGCGGACGCGCTGAAACTCATGGGCACAGGAAACAATGTTCCTGGGGAATATCTTCACGATGGATGGCCAGATGTTGAGGTTGAACTGGACGAGGCTGATGCTCTCGACGCCGGCGGCGATCGCAATCGTGGCCTCACCGGCGGCGATCCGATTGGCGACGATCGATGCCGCGCTCAGCCCTGAGCCGCAGTAGCGATTCAGCGTCATTCCCGGCACCGCGTCTCCGAACCCGGCCTCGAGCGCGGCGTTGCGCGATGCCGGTCCGACAATAGGCGACGACGGCGACGTCTTTCATAGAGGCGCTCCTCGATGTCGAGCGACTGTATCATACCGCGAGCCGCCGCTGACCCTCGTGCTGCCCTGCATCCAGGAAGGCGACCTCCGCGTATAGGTTCACATGAACGCAGAC
>VBKG01000267.1 GCA_005879585.1 Deltaproteobacteria bacterium
GCATCGGCACCTGGCAGCCGGGGCAGAGGATCGGCTCGGCGACCAGAGCCTTCTCCACCTCGACGAGCGACGCCCGGAGCGCGCGCAGCAACGCCTGGCGCGCCTCGCGGCGCACCTCGCGCTGCAGGTCGTAGAACGTCGCCGTCTGAAGATCCAGGTTCAGGCGGAACGAGATCTCGACCGGGATGACAACGGGGGTCGGCATGACCGTCGGCGCCTGCGTGAGCAACGGCCATGCCGGCGCTACTACCGGAAAACCCCGCATCTTCCCTCGTTCGTCGGCCCGGCGTCTCGCGGCCGTGCCACAGCCCACCGCGCGCCGGCGCAGCGCTGCAAGGCTTGCGCGCACAGCAGCCGACGCAGCGCTCGCCTTGTGAGCTAGCTAGCTACGGCGTCCGGGTACGTGACGAGCTCGATGCCGGCCGCCTCGACGGCTCGCCGGACGCGCGGACTCACCAGCGCCGCGACCTCTCCGGCATGGTCGTATCCCACCTGATGCCGCGCCAGCGCCGCAGGCTGCACGTCGGCCGGATGGCAGTAGAGCTCGTTGAGGCCCGGCGGCAACGTCTCGATCACGGACAGGAGGTAGGACTCGTCGACGTGCCCCGTCTGGTGCATGCCGTACACGCAGTCCGCGGTCACGATGCCGGCTTCGCGGAGGCGCGCGGCGGACCACGCCGAGAGCGCGCGGAAGACGAGCCCCTCGGCGACCTTTCTCGGCGCACTGCGGAGGTCCCAGCGGAGCGCGCTCGCGAGGCTCTCGCGCGACAGCCGGAGCGCCCGGATGCCGTACTTCGGCGCCAGCTCGAGCAGCAACGGGAGTATCATTGGATGGAGGTGGATGTTCACGTGCCCGTCGACGTGCGCCAGGCGGAGACCCGTCGCGGCGAACGCCCGGAGCTGCGCCTCGATCTCGCGCTTCAGCTCGTCGCGGCCACCGGGCAGGGCCACCGCGAGCCAGGCGTAGCGCAGGCCAGCGAGAACGGGCTGCTCGGGAAACGTCCCCGACGCCGTGACGATCCGCGGGATCTCGCGAGGCGGTAAGGCGGGCCGGCCCTGGACGAGCACCAGGTGAAGGCCGACCGCGAGCCGCGGGTGCGCGCGCGCGCCCGCGACCGCATCGTCCACCGCGTCGCCCGTCACCATGAGGCTCGCGCTCGTGAGGATGCCGTCGCGATGCGCCCGGACGATGGCGGCGTTCACCTCGGGCGCCGCGCCGAAGTCGTCGCCGCTGACGACGAGCCGCCGGCGTGCGCTCACGCCGGGCCGCCGAACGCCTCGATCGAGGGCAGCGGGCCGACACCGGCCATCCGGAGGTCCTGGACCGTGACGGTCAGCTCATCGAGACGCTCGATGATCGCGTCCGGCCCGTCGAGCGGCAGGATGATGCCCTCGTGGGCGCTCCGGTCGCGGAGCCAGGCGGAGATGATCGCGGCACCGTCGACGTCGGCGCGCGTGAGCGGGGCCTCCTGGTAGCGGGCGAAGCGCTCGCGCACGAGCCGGGCCGTCGCCACGACGTCCGCGGCGGCAGTGAGGCGCGCCTCCACGGCGAGCCGCCCGCCGAGCACCGCGTAGAGCACCGCCGAGTCGCGCGTCTCGGCGGGCAGGAGGACGACGAAGTTCTGGCGCGTGACCACCCAGTTGAGGCGCTGCTGGCGCCGTCGGAGCGACTCGAGCAGCTCGATGTCGCGCTGCGCCTGCGCAGCGGACTCGAAGCGGAGATCCGAGGCCAGGACGTCGCGGCGCGCGGCGAGCCAGGCGAGCGCGCGGTCGTCGCCACCGTCGAGGAAGGCGAGGCAGGCGTCGACCTGGGCGCGGTAGGCCGCCTCGTCGACACGCGCGGCGCACGGCGCGGTACACGCACCGACCTGGCCGGAGAGACACGGCGTGAAATCGGGCGCGGGATGGAGGCGCCCGGCGCAGGTGCGCAGCTTGAAGAGGCGCCCGAGGACGGACAGCGCGCGCTCCGCGGCCGCGAGGCTCGCGAAGGGGCCGAGGTACGTCGCGTGGTCGGCAGCGAGCCGCTGGGTGGTCCAGAGGCGCGGGAAGCGGGCGCGCACGCCGAGCTTCAGGAACCCGACCCGCGGGAGGCCGCGGCCCTGGCGGTTGTAGGGCGGCTTCAGCTCACGGATCTGGCGCGCTTCGAGGAGTGAGGCGGCAAGCTCGGATCCGGTTTCCGTCACGCGGAAGTCGTGGACGTGGCGGATCAGGTCGAGGATGCGCGGCGAGTGGCCGCGGGCGTTCGTGAAGTAGGCGGCGAGCCGCTCGCGGAGCCGCCGCGCTTTGCCGACGTAGAGCAGGCGACCGTCCCGACCCAGCAGGTGGTACACGCCCGGCACCGGCGGCACGTCGTCGAGGCGCGTCCGTGGCACGTGGACGACGAAGGGCCGTCCGTCGGACGCGCTGCGCTGGTAGTCGAGCAGCTGGTCGAGGCGCTCGACGCCGCGCTCGCGGAGCTTCTCGAGGAAGACACAGAGGATCTCGGCGGCGATCTCGGCATCGGGCAGCGCGCGGTGGCGATTGAAGCACGCGATGCCGAGCTTGGCGGCCACCGCGTCGAGCGAGCGGCGGCGCATGTCGGGCAAGAGACGTCGCGCGAGGCGGATGGTGCAGACGACCGGGGCGTCGAGCGGCGCGCCGGCGGCGCGCAGGTGACCCGCGTCGAAGTTGGCGTTGTGCGCCACGAGCACGGCGCGTCGCGCGAACTCGACGAAGCGCGGCAGGACTTCGGAGAGGGGCGGAGCGCCGGCGACCATGGCATCGGTGATCCCGGTGAGCCGCATGACGAAGGGCTGGATCGGCCGGCCGGGGTTCACGAGGCTCACGAAGCGCTCCCCGATGCGGCCGCCCGCGACCCGCGCCGCGCCGATCTCGATGATGCCGTCGCCCGCACCGCCGGTCGTCTCGAGGTCGACGACCACGAAGTCGACCTCGGCGAGCGGGCGCTGGAGCGCATCGCACGCGCCGGCGCGCCAGCGCCGCTCGACGGGGTCGAAGCGGAAGCGCGGGTCCGTGCCGAGGAGCGTGGCCAGGAACCGGTCGCCGAAATCCGGGTCGCGGCCGCGCGCGACGAAGACGAGATCGAGCAGCTCCTCGGCCGTCGCCCCGGCGGGCCGGTCGGCCAGATATTGGTGGAGCCGCTCGCGCAAGCTCAGAAGGTGAAGAAGCCTCGCCGCTTGGCCGTCGCGCCCGGCGGTTTGTCGCGCGTCGCGATGGCGCGCAGCTCCTGCTCGAACTCCTCGAGCTCGCGACGCTGCCGCGCCTCGAACTGGTCGAGCTCCCGTCGCCGCCGCTCCTGGAAGTCCTCGAACGCGCTCGTCCAGCGCGCGTGGAAGCGCGCGAGAGATTCCTCGACCCCGCGGACGATGCTCAGGGTGGGGACGAAGGAGCCCTGGCAGTGCGGGCAGTAGAAGACGACGCCCGCGCGGAAGTAGGCGAAGGGGACGGCGTATCCGCCGCCGCAGCGGTGGCATTCGATCGGGATGTCCCACTCGGCGGGAGCGGGGATGGCGAGGCCGGTGGTCTCGACAGGAGCCGTCGCGGCGGGGGGTGGCGGTTGTGGCGCTGCGGCCGGCTTCGCGGCGGGTGCGGGGGTCGCGGGCGCCGCGGCTGGGGCCGCCCCTTCCTTCTTGAAGCGCGACGGCGCGTCGTCACTGATGGTCAGCTCGGGATGCAGCACGCGGGCCCGATCGAGCAGCAACTCGTGCGCCTCGGGGATGTCGGGGTTCGGCACGCAGCAATCGACCGGGCAGACGGCCGCGCAGGCCTCGTGATCGTGGAACCCGACGCACTCGGTGCACTTTTCCGGCACGATGTAGAAGATGTCGTTCGAGATGGCTGCGTGCATGGAGGCGTCGGGCGCCTGCCACTCGACGCCGCCCTGGTAGATGGCGGTGTTGGGGCACTCCGGCTCGCAGGCGCCGCAGTTGATGCACTCGCTGGTGATCATCGTCGCCATGTGAGCGAGCAATAGCGTGGCAGCGTTGCGCGTTCAAACGGCTCTAGCTCGCCAGTTCCGTGGGTGATAGGGAGCCGCGCATGACGAAAGCCCTGATCGTCCCGATGGCTCTCTGCCTCCTCGCCGTGCCCGTGGTGCGCGCCGAGGAGCACCCGGACATGGACGCCGCGCGGCAGTCCCTCGAGGCGGCCCGCGACCACCTGAAGGCCGCCGGTCACGAGTACGGCGGCCACCGCAAGACGGCACTCGAGCGGGTGAACCAGGCGCTCGAGCAGATCCGTCTCGGCCTGGCGTCGGCCGGGAGCGTCGAGAAGAAGGTCGAGCGGCGCGAGCAGGGTCTCCAGCGCCGCGAGCAACGGATAGAGAAGCGGATCGACAACATGAAGCAGCGCCAGCAGCGGATGGGTGAGCACTAGGCGCGGGACGGCGGCCGCCGAGGCCGCCGCTGTATGGTTCGTATGCTTTCTTGGGCTGCAGACTGTTGTCTTAGCTGAACCGGACGGCTTATGGCTACGCAGCGCGCCTCGCAGGAGGACCTCTGCGAGCGAGCGCGCGAGACGAGGCCGGTGATGTTCGCGCGGTGGAACTCGAAGGACACCCTTTCCTCATCGCGACGCTGTTCCAGCCGGAGCGGGCAGCCTTGACAGGGCGGTCGCACCCCTTGATCGCGGCTTACGTGGCTGCAGCCGGCGCGTGGAGCGCGGGGTCGCGCGCACCATCGTGTCTTTGGACGAGGATATCGTGATCCGGCCTGCGACGGTCGCGGACGCCGCCGCTGTGGCTGGCATCTACAACCACTACGTCAGGGAAACGGTGGTGACGTTCGAGGAAGAGGAAGTTCCCGCGTCAGAAATCGCTGGTCGGATCCACGACGCGGAATCCGTGTCGCTGCCGTGGCTGATCGCCGAGCGAGACGCCAGGGTCGTCGGGTATGCCTATGCCGCCAGGTGGCACTCCCGCAGCGCCTATCGATTCTCGGCCGAGATCACCGTCTACGTCGACGCCAGCCAGACGCGGACTGGCGTCGGATCGCGACTGTATGATCAGTTGTTCCCGATACTTCGGGCCCGAGGCATCCACGCTGTAGTGGCCGGAATTTCCCTGCCCAACGAGTCGAGTGTCGTCCTGCATGAGAGGTTCGGTCTTACGAAAGTTGCTCACTTCAAGGAGGTCGGCTTCAAGTTCAACCGGTGGATAGACGTCGGCTATTGGCAACGTACCCTCTAGCTATAGCTAATGAGGCGGCCATGACGGACACCGTAGAGGCTTTGATCCTCGATCTGCTCGAGTGGATTGGTCCCGAGTCGCGGCCGTACGCCGAAGTAATCGAAGCGTGGCGGACTTCATGTCCTCGGCTTCCTGTTTGGGAGGAGGCCAATCAGCGAGGTTTCCTCGAACATCGTCACGAGCCCGGTCGCGGGACCTGCCTGTCGGTGTCAGCCCTCGGTCGAGAGCACCTCCGGGCCGCGCGGCCTAATCACGGCATCCACC
>VBKG01000368.1 GCA_005879585.1 Deltaproteobacteria bacterium
AGCTCCCCTCGACCTGCACCGGCCTCTCCGAGCTGAAGAACGGTCTCCAGATCTTTGCCGGCAGCATGCCCCTCTATCGCGGGTCGACGCTCATCGGCGCGGTGGGGGTCAGCGGGGACGGCATCGACCAGGACGACGCCGTCGCCGCCGCCGCCGGGGCGAGCTTCGGAGCGCCGCCGGCGCTGCGAGCCGACCGGGTGTTCGTGCGGGGCGTGCGGCTGCCGTACTTCAAGCTGCCGCGCCGCCCCGAGCGCCGCTGAGCCTCGCCGGCGCGGCGCTGCGCACGCGACCCCGGGCGACCGACGGTTCCTTCGAGAGCCCTTGACCACGATTGTTACGCGGCGCTAGCCGTCTACCTCTGGTCGAGCACATCGGTACGCTCGGTGCGCTCGCCGGGGCGCTGTACGACCGCCAGCTCGCCCTCTTCCGCGCCGATCACGACGTCGACGTGGATGGCGCGTACGACGCCGCCGCCAGGGAATACGCCGTTCGACGCGACGTCTACGGTGCCGACGCGGTCGCGTGGACCGCGCTCAAGACGGGGAAAGTCGACGTGGCGCGGGCTGCCAGCGCACGGGCGTTGCGCCTGAAAACGCCGGACCCGAGGCTCCTCTACCATGCGGGAATGATCGCGCGCGCGGGAGGAGACCAGGCCCGGAAGCGGGAGCTGCTGGCACGCGCGCTCGCACTCAGTCCGGCGTTCGATCCGGTGCACGCCCCGCTGGCGCGGAAGGCGCTGGAGGAGTGAGCGCGCGGACGCGTGCTGTCAACACTAATAGAGAGCTGAGAAACCCGACCGCCCGTGCGCCGCGCTCGCTTGTTCGTTGCCGTTTCTTGGTGTAAGCGCGGCGAGACCCGAAGGGCTCCAGATGGCAATCGCGCGAAGGACCATGTTCCTGTGGGGCGGGCTCGTCCTCACGTCGCCGGTGGCCGGCCGTGCTTCGGAGCAGTCCGAGCGCCTCGTCGCCCAGGGCCAGCTGGCATACCAGAACGGCCGATTCGCCGAAGCTCGCGATCGGTTCGCGGAGGCGGTCGCCGCCGACTCGCACGACGCGTCGGCCCAGTACGGGATCGGCCTTGCGCTCGGCAAGCTCGACCGCTGGGAGGAAGCGCGGGCCGCGTTCGAGCGGGCTGTCGCGCTCCGCCCCGACTTCACGGCGGCACAGCGCGCCCTCGGGCTGGCCTCGTATCATCTCGGCGAGGCGGCGCTCGAGCGAAAGGAGAACGAGCGAGCGATCGAGCTGCTCGACCAGGCGTCGCGGCTGGCGCCGGCGGTCGCGGGGCGCGCCCGCTACCTGGCCGGCGTCGCCCGCGTCGGCTCCGGCCGGGCAGAGCAGGCACGCATGGACTTCGAGGCGGCGGCCCGCACCCCGGAGCGGGAGATCGCGCGCGCGGCCACCGCCTACCTCGAGCGACTCGCCGCCCCTGCGGCGACGGTCCCGGCGAAACGATGGGAGGTGCGCGGCGCGACGGGCGTCCAGTACGACAGCAACCCGGCGCTCGAACCCCATGGCAGCCACGCGCATCGCGATCAGGCGGCGTTCCTGCTCGGCGCCGGCGGGCACTACGACGTCATGCAGCGCGAGCGTGCGCTCGTCCGGCTCGACTACGATTTTTACCAGACGCTGTACCCAGACTTTCAGGACTTCGACTTCCGCGCCCATCGGCTCTCCGGCACGGCGAGCTTCGGTCTCCGGCGGTGGCTCTGGGCGGGGGTGCAGGGAGGGTACAACCACTACTCGCTGGGCCCCCGCGCCTATCTCCAGGAGCCGTTCGTGCTCCCCTTCCTCTCGTTCGCCGAAGGAGACGTCGGACGGACGCAGCTTCTCTACCGCCACGGCGAGCCCGACTACCTGAGCCGCCCGTTCAAGTCGCTGCGCGACGGGCGCACCAACGCGGCGGGCGTGAGCCAGCGCCTCCTGTTCGCGGGCGGCGCCCGCTACGTCACGCTGGGGTACGAGTTCGAGAACGAGAACCCGCGCAGCGCCGCCGGCAACGACTTCGAGCGCAACTCCAACGGCGCCCACGTGGGCGTCGGTTTCCCGGCATGGTGCGGGACGGCGGTCGAGCTCACCTACCTCTATCGGAACGACGACTACACCCGGCGAAACAGCCTCAGCGCATTCCGCAAGAAACGCGACGACGACGAGCACCGCTTCTACGCCGGGGTGAAGCGCGACCTCTCGGCGCACCTGAACGTGACCCTCGCGTACTACGGGACGGCGAACGTCTCGAACATCGGCCTCTTCGACTATCGGCGCAGCATCGTCTCGCTGGTCCTCGAGGCGACACGTTGAGCGCGGTGCTGGGCACGGCACGACGAAGCACCGTGATCGCGGCGCTGGCGCTGCTCCTCCGCGCAATGCCCGCCGGAGCCCAGGAGCCCGCCGGCTCGGTGGCAGCGCTGGAGGGAAACGCGGACGACCTGCACCCGGGGCAGGCGGCGCCGGTGGCTCTCAAGCCCGCCGACACCGTCCTCCTCGGTGACCGCCTCCACACCGCGCCGGCGTCCAAACTCCGGCTCGTCTTCCGCGACGACTCGGTGCTGACCCTCGCCGCCGAGTCCGAGCTCGCGGTGACGGCGGAGGTCGTGGGCCCCGCGCGCGCGAGCGCGACCCTCTCCCTGTGGGTCGGAACCGTGCGCGCGCTGGTGACCGAGCGCTACAAGACCCCCGGCTCGAGCTTCGAGCTCGAGACGCCGACGGCCGTGGCGGGCGTGCGCGGGACGGCCTTCATCGTCGACTACGACGCGGTCCGCAAGGTGACCCTGGTCGTGAGTCTCTTCGACGTCGTGTGCGTGCGCGCACGAGGTGTGGCGGGGCCGGAGGTATGCCTCACGCCACGCCGCTACACCGAGGTGCGGGAAGGTAAGCTTCCCTCCGTGGCCGCGACGATCGACGAGCGCCGGCTCGCGGCGCTCATCGCGGCCACCGACATCCCGGGAGGCGGCATCGAGCCCGAGCGGGAGCTCGGACCGTCGGCCGGGCTCAAGCCCGACGAACGGCCGCCCGAGGCGGTGCTCCCCGCCACGGCGGGCAGCGTGCTCAGTCAGCCGGAGCGGGCGCGCGAGCGAGCCGTTTCGCGCGACGGTCAGGCGGTCGATCAGCCGGTCGAGGAGCTCGAGAAGCTACTCGGCCAGCCGAAGGGCGTCGTCTCACCGCCGCCGACGACCCCACCGCCGACGACTCCGCCCCCGACCACTCCGCCGCCGACGACCCCGCCACCCACCACGCCACCCGCGACGTTGCCGCCGAAGCAGCCGCCACCCACGCAGCCCCCCACGGGCGTACCTCCGACGCCCGGCCAGCGCCCGGCGCGAGGACCAGCGAGGATCGGGCAGGGCCGCTGACCGGGCGGGTGGCGGCCGGCGATCGGAGCGAGCGGAGCGCGGCGTGAATCGCCTGAGCGTCACGCACGTGAGCGTCGGGATCGCCATCCTGGTCGCGCTCCTGCGCCTCCTGGCGCCTGCGCCGCTCGAGACGCTCGGCCTGAAGCTGCTCGACTTTCGTCATCAGCTGCGCGGCCCGCTCGCTGCCGGAGACGACGTCGTGATCGTGGCCATCGACGAGCCGAGCCTCGCCGAGGTCGGTCGCTGGCCCTGGCCGCGGACCCAGCTCGCCAAGCTCGTCGGGCAGCTGAGCGAGGCTGGTGTCTCGGTCATCGGCTTCGACGTGGTCTTCGACCAGCCCGATCCGGGCGTCGACCTGAAGACGCTGCGCGCGGCGGCGGCAGCAGCCCCGGAGCGCCCGGCACGCGATCTGCTCGACGTCGTCGACAACGACGAGCAGCTCGCCGCCGCGTTCCGGGCCTCGGGACGCGTCGTCCTCGGCCACTTCTTCGAGTTCGGGACCGGCGCGAAGGCGGATGCGGGCGTCGCCGAGATACGCTTCCCGGAGCTCTCGGTGCGAACGAGCGCCGGAGCGAACCTGGCCGTGCTGCGTGAAGGGACCCGCTTCCACTCGAGCCTGGCTCTCCTCGTCGCCGCCGCCGCCGGCGCCGGCCACATCAACTTCTTTCCCGATCCCGACGGCGAGTATCGGCGCGTGCCGATGGCGGTCCGCGTGGGCGACCGGCTCTCGCCGGCGCTCAGCCTCGAGGTGTTGCGGCGCTACGGCGTGGGCGGGCCGGCGATGATGAGCCTCGCCCGCTTCGGTGTTGCGAGCATGCGGCTCGGGGAGCACGAGCTGCCGGTCGACGAGGCGGGCGAGCTCTGGATCAACTACCTCGGCCCGCCCAGGACCTTCCCCTACTTCTCGGCCGCCGACGTGCTCGGCGGGCGTCTCCCAACCGGTGGACTCTCGGGGAAGATCGCGCTCGTCGGCTTCGCAGCGGCGGGCTTCGACGAGGTCTCGACCCCGTTTGCGCCGGTGGTGCCGGGTGTCGAGGTGCACGCCACGATCCTCGACAACATCCTGCGCGGCATGAGCCTCAGCCGGCCGCGCTGGGTGTCGCCGGTGGAGGCGGCGCTGGTGCTGCTTCTCGGACTGGCCCTCGGCCTCGCGCCGCGACCGCTCGGCAACGCCTCGGGGGCGCTGACGGCGGCGCTCATCGCCGTGGCGTACGTGTGGAGCACCCAGCACCTCTTCGCGACCTCGGGCGTCGTGCTGGGCGCCGTCTACCCCCTCGGCGGCATGGTCTTCTGCGCCCTCGGCGTCGCCGTCTTCCAGTCGGTCACCGAGGAGCGCGAGAAACGCAAGATCCGCGAGGCGTTCAGCCACTACCTGAACCCGGAGGTGACCGAGCTCCTCGCCCGGGAGCCCGAGCGCCTGAAGCTCGGCGGCGAGCGGCGCGAGATCACGATCCTCTTCTCCGACATCCGGGGCTTCACCACGATCTCCGAGGCGCTCGCGCCCGAGGCGCTGGGGGAGCTCTTGAACGAGTACCTCGGGGCGATGACCGACATCCTCTTTCGGCACGAGGGGCTGCTCGACAAGTACATCGGTGACGCGGTCATGGCTTTCTGGGGGGCACCGGTCGAAGTCGAGGACCACGCCGCCCGATGCTGCCGCACGGCGCTCGACATGCTGGACGCGTTGCCGGCGCTGCACGGGAGGTGGCACGCACGCGGCTGGCCCCCGGTCCACATCGGCGTCGGCATCGACACGGGTGAGGCCGTGGTCGGGAACTTCGGCTCCGCGGCCCGCTTCAACTACACGGCGATGGGCGACCACGTGAACCTCGCCTCGCGACTCGAGGGGCTCAACAAGCTCTACGGGACGCGCGTGCTCGTCTCCGAGTCGACCCGTCGCGCAATCGGCGACGAGTTCATCTGCCGTGAGGTGGACCGCGTGCGCGTGAAGGGGAAGCTCCAGCCGGCCGGGGTGGCCGAGCTGCTCGGCCGGCGCGAGGCGGACCGCGACGGCCGGCTCCGCGGGCTGGCCGAGGGCTTCGCGCGCGCGCTCGCCGCCTACCGCGCGCAGGCCTGGGGCGAGGCGACAGTGCGTCTCGAGCGCTTGGTAGCGGAGTATCCGGACGAC
>VBKG01000369.1 GCA_005879585.1 Deltaproteobacteria bacterium
ACGCCAACGCGTCGATGTATCCGTGCCCGGCCAGCACGACGACGACGTCGACCACCACGACGTCGAGCACGGTTGTGACCACGTCGACGACGAGCACCACGACCACGACCTTGCTGCCACTTCCGACCACCACGACGACGCTCGGGACCACGACGACCACGTCGACCACCACGACGACGCTCGGCTGCACCTGCGCCGGCGGCACGCCGGCCCAGATGGCGTCCACGACGGGCATCGGCTCCGGCAACTGTGGACACCTGGAGTCGGATACGAACCCGAACTTCTTCTCGCTCGCGTGCGGCGGCCTCTACGTTGGTGGCGCGAGCGTCGGCGTCCCGCTGCCGTTCCAGGTTCCGGACAACGGAACCTCGATTTCCAAGATCTCCGCGTGCAGCGGAACGTCGATCACGCTGACGGCGGCGACCGCGGCCGAGGCCGGCGGCAACCGCTGCTCGGGCGGCTCCAACACCAATGGCAGCTGCACGACGAACGCCGATTGCCCGGGCGGTACCTGCAAATTCCTGAAATGCACGAAGGCGGGCTGCCAGTTCGGCCCACCGTTGCCGCTTCCGAACGGCGCGCACTTGAACGCCGCGACGAGCACCTGCGTCATCAACACCGTCAGCGTGGACGGCTCGGGGAGCGGTGACTGCTCGACCGGCGTCATCCCGAACTTCAACCTCCCGCTCGGCTCGACGATCTATCTGGCAGGCGACCTCCTGCCGATGCGGTGCGTGGGCGGCACGACGCCGGGCGCGAACTGCGCCGCGGGCGGCGGCTGCGGAACCGTCACGCCTGGTTCTTGCCCCGGCGGCACGTGCGTCAACGACAACGGCCGGTGCACGGACAACGGAGCCGTCTGCTGCTCCGATGCGGACTGCAACGTCGGAGCCACCTGCGAGACCGGCGCCTGCTCCGGCGGCACGAACAACGGCAACGGCTGCATCACCAGCGCCGACTGCCCCGGTGGGATCTGCACGACCTTCATCCAGCCTTGTCCGATCTGCGAAGCCACCACGATGAAGTGCAACGGCGGTCCGAACGACACCCTCGCCTGCACGCCGGTCTCCAGCACTCCCAACGGCGACTTCTCGACCGCCCACGAGTGCCCGCCGCCGACGTCGCTCAACATCGGCACCCTGGCGATCGGTTTCGCGCTCACGACGGGCACGAAGACGAAGACCGCGGTCGATCTGACGGATCAGTCGAACGTCTTCTGCGGCTTCTGCAAGAACAAGACGACGAGTGCGTTCAAGCAACCGGCAGTGGCCTGTACCTCGAACGCGGACTGTGCGGGCTTCAGTGGCGACGTCCCTCCGCACACGAGCTGCGGGCAGCGGACGTCGGGCGCATTCTCGGCGGCCGACATCGCCCGTACCATCGTGGAGACGGGCAACGCCGTCGGCCCAATCGTCGTTGGCGGCCCGGCGCAGCCGCAAACGCTGGTCAGCATCTTCTGCATCCCGCCGAGCTTCAGCCCGGCGGTCGACGCGGCGGCCGACCTGCCCGGTCCGGGCGCCGTGGCCCTCCAGGGCACCGTGGTCCTGACGCCGTGAGTCCCGCGCCGGCGCTCGCGCCCGCTCAGGCGGGCGCGGGCGCCAGCGCGCGCACCACCGCCTCGGCGGTCGTCACCGTCGCAAGCAGCGGCATGATGTTCTCGATCGAGAACCGGTGCCACTCGTCCGGGTAGCTCGCGCAGCAGTCCTCGAGCACGACCACGTCGAAGCCGCGGTTGACAGACGCGCGGACGATGCCCTCGACGGCGAGGTTCGTCGACACGCCGCT
>VBKG01000370.1:0-3203 GCA_005879585.1 Deltaproteobacteria bacterium
TGTTCGACTCGTGCACGATGTCGTTCTGCATCTCGACGATGCAAAGCGCGGCACGGCTCGCGTCGAGCACGAGGTCGGCCATCAGCGGTCCGGCCCCCAGACGGGCAGCGTCACGCGCTCCGTCAGCCGCTCGAAGACGACGCGCACGCGCATGCCGAAAGCCATCTCGTCCGGACGGCAGCCGACCATGTAGCCGACGAGGCGCGGTCCCTCGTCCACCTCGACGAGGACGAGCACCAGCGGCAGGAGATGTTGAAAGGCCGGCAGAAACGGCTCGTGGGCGACGACGTAGGAGTAGATGCGCCCCCGGCCGCTCGCCACGAACCACTCGAGCCGGGCGCCGCCCTTCCAATACATGGGCTTTGGCGGCCAGTGGAGAAGACCCGTCGTTCGGTCGCGCTGGAGCATGAGGCGGCCCTCGCGGGCGCCGTCCCAGAACGGGCGCATGACGGGATCATCGACGTCGGGCAGGGGATAGTCCGGATGCATCATGCGACCCGCAGGACGGCGGCGCTCGTCGCCACGCCCGAGGCACCGGTCACGAGCGTTGCCTTGCAGTCGGGCACCTGGTTCACGGACGTGCCGCGGATCTGCCGCACGCCTTCGAGGATCAGGTTGAAGCCGTGCACGTACGCTTCCGCGAGTCCGCCACCCGAGGTGAGCACCGGCAGCGCGCCATCGAGCTCGAGGCGTCCGCCCTCGGTGAACGGCCCGCCCTCGCCGCGCCGGCAGAAGCCGTAGTCCTCGAGCCCGGTGATCACGAGCGGCGTGAAGGCGTCGTAGATCTGCGCGCAGTCCATGTCGCGCGGCTGGAGCGCGGAGCGTTGCCAGAGGAGCTTCGCGCAGAACACCGACGTCGTCTCCATGGCGGGCGTGTTGTTGTAGTTCGCGAGGTGCACCGGGTTCGACCCGGAAGCCTGCGCGACCGCGTGGAGCAGGACCGGCCGTTGCCGGAGGTCGCGCGCGCGCTCGACCGACGTCACCACGCAGGCGAGCGCGCCGTCCGTCTCCAGGCAGCAGTCGTAGAACGTGAGCGGCCAGCCGATCGGCCGGCCGGCGAGGTACGTCTCCATGTCGAGCGGTCGGTCGCGCATCATCGCGTACGGGTTCCGCTGCGCGTGCTTGCGCGCCGCAATGGCGACGTTGCCGAAGTGCTCACGCCGCGTGCCGTACTCGTGCATGTGGCGGTGCGCCCACATCCCGATGACGTCGACGGGGCGGACGAGGCCCCACGGCACGTGCAGCGCCTTGTCGTCCCGCACGAGCTCGCGCTCCTGCGCCCATGGCCGCGACGTCTTGGCGCCGCGATTGCGGGCACGGTGGCAGACCACGGTGGTCGCGAGCCCGCTCGTGATCGCGGCCGCGGCGTGCATGAGCGTCGCGCACGACGCGCCGCCACCGTACGAGATCTTGTCCCACCAGCGGAGGCCCTCGACGCCGAGCCGCCGGGCGATCGACACCTCGTGCGTCGATTCCATCTCGAACATCGACATGCCGTCGACGTCCTCCGCCTCGAGACCGGCGTCGTCGAGGGCGAGCTGGATCGCCTCGACGGCGGTGTCGGCGATCGGGCGGCCGATGTCCTTCGCGAAGGGCAGGTGGCCGATGCCGACGATCGCGACGCGATCCTGGATGCGCCGGAAGAGATCGTCCCCGACGTCGGCCATCAGCGCCGCCGGTTACCACGCGTCTCCGGCGGCGCACAAACCGTGGCCGCGAGCGTCGCCACGGCGTCGAGCACGGCCGTATGCTCGAGCACGTCGTTGTGCCCCGCGCCGGCGACGCGCAGGAAGCGCTTCGGCTCCCGCGCCGCGGCGAACAGCCGCTCGCCGAGCTCGAACGGCACGATGTCGTCCGCGTCGCCGTGGACCACGAGCAGCGGCACGGAGACGGCCGCGATCCGCGCGAGGGAGTCGAAGCGGTTGCCGACGATCGCCGCCAGCGGTCCGTAATGGCGGCGCGCGACGTCCCGGAGCGTCGTCCAGGTCGAGACGACGGCGACGCCCGCGCAGGGGCGCACGCCGGCGAGCGCGATCGATACGGCGCCACCCAGCGACTCGCCGAAGCCGATCACCGGCAGGCCGCTGCCGCAGGCGTGGTCGTATGCCGCCTCGGCATCGAGGGACACGCCGGCCTCGCTCGGGTTGCCGTCGCTGCGGCCGTAACCCCGGTAGTCGTACGCCAGCACGTCGAGACCGCGGGCTGCGAGTGCGGACGCGATGTCGACGCGGCTCGCGATGTTGCCGGCGTTACCGTGCGACCAGAGGAGCATGGCGCGCGGCCGTCCCGCCGCGACGTACCAGGCGTGGATGCGCACGCCGTCGCGGGTGGTGAGCCACCGTTCTTCGACACCGGAGGGCGGAGCCGGCACACCGCGCTCCGGCAGGAAGATGAGCCGATCGAGCCACACGTCAGCGTCCGATCGCCGCCACGACGTCACCGATCGCGCGCGAGAGCTCGTCGGCGCTCTTCGCCTGCCGGAGCCCGACGACCAGGTAATCGAGACCGGCCTCGCGGTAGGCGTCGAGGTCGCGGCGCACTTTCGCGGCGTCGCCGTAGAGTGGGCGCGAGCCGTCCGTGCCGACGAGTACGCCCTTCCGGAGGCTCACGGCCACGTCGTCCGGCCGGCGGCCGTGGGCGGCGATCCGCCGGCGCAGCGTGGCGACGCGCGGGGCGAGCTCCGCCGGTGCGAGGTCGATCGCGTGCCAGCCGTCGCCGGTGCGTGCGGCCCGTTCCATCGCGGCGCTCGAGTTTCCCGCGATCCAGAGCGGCGGATGCGGCTGCTGGACGGGCGCCGGGCCGGTGCGGACCGGCGGCAGCCGGTAGCACGAGCCTTCGAACTCGGCGTCGCCGCCGCGCCAGAGCGCGCGACAGACGGCGAGGTACTCGTCGGTCCGGAGGCCGCGGCCCGCGAACGGCACGCCGAGTGCCTCGAACTCCTCGCGCAGCCACCCGGTACCGATCGCGAGGATGGCGCGCCCGCGCGAGAGGACGTCGAGCGTGGCGATCTGCTTCGCCGTGACGACGGGGTTCCGATACGGGAGGACGTATGCGCTGACGCCGAGGCGCACGCGGCTCGTGTGGCCTGCGAGGAACGCCAGCGTGACGGTCGGTTCGAAGAACCGCTCGATGACGGCCATGTCGCCGGGCCGGGCGTCGGGCCGGCGGTCGTAGGGATAGACCGAGCGCGTGTCGCGCGGCGC
>VBKG01000370.1:3239-12591 GCA_005879585.1 Deltaproteobacteria bacterium
GGCGCACCGGGTACGCCAGCCGGTCACGACCAGATCACGCGGACGAGCCCCGACTCGGCGATGTCGGCATCGCGCGTGAGGAGCGGCAACGACAGGCGTCGCGCCGCGGCGCAGACCAGCGCGTCGAACGGATCATCGTTGGGCCGCGCGTCGCTCGCGAGGTCGACGTCTTCCGCGATGAGATCGAGAGCCCGGTAGGCGGGATTCGTGAAGAGGTCGGCGAAGAACTGACGCAGTGATCGCCGGAGGTCGATGTGGCCGACGCGGGAAAGGAGACTCGTCTCCCACATGACGGCCGTGGGAACGTAGATGACGGCCTGACGCGCCTCCGCGGCGGCGAACAGGCGGGCCGCGCGGCGACCGAGCCGGCGACCTCCCACGGCGTGGAAGAGCAGCGGGTGCGTGTCGGTAACGGCGGCGCGGACGTCAGCCACGACGTCGCCTCGGACGGCGTGCGCGCCGCCGCGGAGTGGCGAACAGGCTCCGGATCGTCCGGTCCGCGTCCGCGAGGTCGGGATCGGTGGCGGCGATCTCGATCGTGCCCACGACCGAGCGGATCGAATCGGCGTGAACGCGCCCCGCGGCTCGCGCGTCAGCGACGAGCCCGTCGACGATCTGGCTCACGCTCCGTTTTCCGCTTCCTCGCGTTTGCCCGTGCAACCACAGGAGATTGTCCTCCTCGAGTGTGATGGAAATGGCCCGTTTCGCCATACGATATTCATACGATTCGAGATGTGCGTCGGTCAAGCGAGTCATGCCTCGCGGCTGTCTCCCCACGTGCGTCCACGCTTGACCGCGCCGGTCTCCGCTTGTTACGCCGCGGCGGGGACATGGCGTGGCCGCCGACTGCCGATGAGTTCCTGCGCGTGCGCGACACGCTCGCCTGGGTGGCGGCGCGGTCGCCGTACTACCGCCGCGTGCTCGCGGCCGCCGGCGTCCGTCCCGAAGAGCTGCGGGATTACGACGACTTCCGCCGGCGCGTGCCGCTGACGTTCAAGACGGACCTGGTCGCGAATCAGCGGGCGGAGCCCCCGTTCGGCGAGTTCCTCGCCGCGCCGCGCGAGGAATTCGCATCGCTCCATACCTCGCCCGGGCCGATCTACATCCCGCGGCTCGCCGAGGAACGTGGCGGGACGGCGGTGCTCGTCGACGCGATCGCCGCGATGGGCGTGCGTCGCGGCGACGTGGCGCACGTGACGCTCTCGTATCACGTCATGCCCGGAGGGCTCCGGCTCCACCGTGCGTTCGAGGAGTCGGGCTGCCTCGTCATCAACGGTGGGACCGGTGCGAGCCGGCTCCAGGTGGAGGTGGCGCGCGCGTGGGGAGCGACGGTCTACGCCGGGACGCCGAGCTTCCTCGCCCACCTCGGCGACACCGCGCGCGAGATGGGACTCGACCCGCGCCGCGACCTCCACTACCGCGTCGGCTTCTCGACCGCCGAGGCCCTGACGCCGGCGCTCCGCCGGGAGCTCGAGGCCACCTTCGGGATCGAGCTCTACGATCACTGCGGTGAGGCGCAGATCGGGCCGCTCGCCGGCGAGTGCCGCGCGCACGACGGGATGCACCTCCACGCCCGCGACCTGTTCTGCGAGTTCCTCGACGTCGAGACGGGCGAGCCGGTCGCGCCGGGCGGTACGGGCGAGCTGGTCGCCACCCAGCTCGGGCCGCGCGCGCTGCCGCTCGTGCGCTACGCGCCGCGCGACGTCTTCCAGCTCCTCGCCGGGCCGTGCCCCTGCGGCGACGCCGCCCTGCGCCTGCGGTTCGTCGGCCAGGCGGGCGCGATCCGGAAGATCAAGGGAGTCCTGATCCACCCGGCCCAGGTGCAGGCCGTGACCAGCGAGTTTCCCGACCTCGGACGTTTCCAGATCGTCGTCGAGCAAGCCGGACGCTACGATCGCGCGCGGCTCCGCGCAGGGACCGTTCGCCCGCCCGCGGAGCCCGACGGTCTCGCACGCGCGCTCGCGGACCGCCTCAAACAGACGGTGCTGATCCAGATGGACGTCGAGCTCGTGCCCGAGGCCGACATCCCCGAAGCGGCCGCGGCGCCGCGCTTCAGCGAGGCGATCGTCGACCACCGGGCGAAGGCGTGAACCCGGACCGTCGCTACTACGACCCGGAGGTCCAGACGATGCCGCGCGAGGGCCTGCGGCAATTGCAGGCCGAGCGGCTCGCCTGGCAGCTCGACCGCGTCTGGTCCGTTCCGGTGCCGTTCTTCCGGCGGAAGCTCGAGGCGGCGGGACTGCGGCGCGCCGACCTCCGGGGACTCGACGACCTGACGCTCGTCCCGACGACGCTGAAGGACGAGCTCCGCCGGAGCGAGGAAGAGCACCCGCCGTTCGGTGACTACCGCGGCGCGCCGATCGAGGCCTGCGTTCGCCTCGGCGCTTCGACGGGCACGAGCGGCCGGCCGACGCTCATCCTCTGGACGCCGAAGGACCTCGCGGTGGACCACGCGGCCTCGGCACGCGGCCGATGGCGCTGGGGTCTCCGGCCCGGCATGAGCCTCGCCAACGCGCACCCCTTCGGCATGAATGCCGGTGGCTGGCACTTCAGCCACGGGGTCGAGATGCTGGGCGTCCTGAACGTTCCGTCCGGCCCGCCGGTCGGCGACGCGCACGTGCGCGACGTCGTCGAGGTGTGGCGCCGGCTCCGCCCGGACATGTATCGCCTCTTCGGCAACGTCGCGCGGACCTATGCCGACGCGGCGCGCGCGCTGGGTCTCGACCCCGAGCGCGATCTCAACCTGCGGATCGCCGGTGACCATCCGTCGGAACAGTATCTGATGGTCAGCTCCGGCCTGGAGGCGCTCCCGCTCCTCGGCAGCGCCTGCGACGAGCGCGACGGGGCGCACCTCGCCGAGGACCTGGCGGTCGTCGAGGTGATCGACCACCGGACGCGACGCGCCTGCGGCGACGGCGAGCGCGGGAACCTCGTCGTCACGGTGCTCGAGAAGGACAACTTCCTCCTCCGCTACGACCTCGAGGACGTGGTCCGCTGGAACACGAAGCCGTGCCCGTGCGGCGAGACGCACCGCCGGCTGTTCTACGAGGGGCGCGTGCGCGACGTCGTGACGGTCGGCGGTCGCGAGATCCTGCCGATCGACGTCGCCTTCGTGCTGTACGAGTTTCCCGAAGTGTCACGGCCGTCCGCGGAGTATCAGATCGTCCGGGCGTCCGACGCCCTGCGCCTCCGGGTGGAGTACGACCCCGCGGGCGCGGTCGACACCGCGGCGCTCGCCGGGCGCCTTCGCGAGCGCATCCGGGACCGGCTCGGCGTTCCCTCGGACGTGGAGCTCGTGGCGCGTGGCGCCGTGCCACGCTTCGCGTACAAGGCCGCGCGGGTCGTCGACTGCTGAATTTGCATTCCGGCCGTCATCCTTGCTAAGCGGCGTCCATGCGTCGGATCGTTCGCCCGCTCCTGACCGCGCTCGCCGTGAGCGG
Organism: Deltaproteobacteria bacterium; assembly: GCA_005879585.1. Classification (GTDB taxonomy): domain Bacteria; phylum Desulfobacterota; class Binatia; order DP-6; family DP-6; genus DP-3. The sequence goes on from VBKG01000370.1 coordinate 6,680, forward strand.
GATCGTCGCGTTCACGTCCCCGAAGACCGGCTGCGGCACGTACACGAAGACGCAGTACCCCATCGTGCTGGCGCACGGCGCCGCCGGCTTCGACTCGCTCTTCGACATCCTCGATTACTGGTTCGGGATCCCCGAGGACCTCGCGGCGGGTGGCGCGAAGGTCTTCGTCACCGAGGTGAGCCAGTTCAACACCCCCGAGGTGCGCGGCGAGCAGCTGATCGTCCAGCTCGAAGAGATCCGGGCGATCACCGGGAAGGCCAAGGTGAACCTCATCGGCCACAGCCAGGGCGGGTTCGACGTCCGCTACGTGGCGGCCGTGCGGCCGGACCTCGTGGCCTCGGTCACGACGATCGGTACGCCGCATCGCGGCGACGAGGTCGCCGACTATCTCGACGCCAACTTCCTGAACGGCGGCTTCACGCAGGACGTGATCGGGAATTTCGCGAACACCCTCGGCACCGTGATCGGGCTCCTGTCGGGCTCGTCGAACCCGCAGGACGCGATCGCCGGCATCCGGTCGCTCACCTCGGCAGGCGTCGCCGCCTTCAACGCGAGCTACCCGCAAGGGCTGCCCGCGACGGCGTGCGGCGCGGGCAACGCGGTAGTGAACGGCATCCGGTACTACTCGTGGACCGGCACCGGCGTGCTCACGAACTCGGGCGACCTGTTCGACGGCGCGCTCGGCGTCGCGTCGCTCTTCACGAGCGAGGCGAACGACGGGCTCGTCGGTCGGTGCAGCGCCCACCTCGGCCAGGTGATCCGCGACGACTACTTCTTCAACCACCTCGACGAGGTGAACCAGATCACCGCGCTGGTGTCGGCGTTCGAGACGAACCCGCTCGTCGTCTTCCGCACGCACGCGAACCGGCTGAAGAACGCCGGGCTGTAACCCGGTGCGGCGAGCGCTGCCGTACGTGATGCTCGCCGCCGCCCTGGCCGGCGTGCTGGCGTGGCGTGGTCGCCACGCGGCGTCGTCACGGCCCGAGGCGGCCGTCGTGTCGCTCGCCGCCGCGCCGCCGGCGCGCGACGCGGTCCAGGGAGGCCCGGTCGCAGGGCGGGCGCACCTTCCGCCGTCGTTGTCCGGGACGGCACCCGACGGGTCGCTCGTGGTCGACGAGAGCGGACGCCTCGCGGTGACCCGCGAGACGCGACGCTTCTTCGACTACTACCTGGCCGCCGAGGATGGCCCCGGGCGGGCCCGGGCGCGGCTCGCCGCCGAGACGCGGAGAAGGTTGCCCGACGGTGCGGTCCCGGAGGCGATCGGCTTGCTCGACCGCTACCTCGCGTATCGCCGCCGCGCGCGCGCCGCGATCCAGGTCCCGGATACCACCGCGCGTCTGGACCTCCTCCACGCCCTCAGGGAGCGGACGCTCGGCCCGGAGGCATCGCGTGCGTTCTTCGCGGACGAGGAAGCGACGGAGCGGGCGGCGCTGGAGCGAGCGCGCATCTTCGCGGACCCGTCGCTCGACGTCGCGGAGCGCGAGCGTCGCGCGGCGGCCCTCGAAGACGGGCTGCCGGAACCCGTGCGCGCCGCCCGCGCCGAGGCGCTCGCTCCGCTGCGGGCGATGCAGGAAGAGGCGCGCATGCGAGCGGGCGGCACCTCGTCAGTCGAGATCCGCGCGTTGCGAGAGCGATCGTTCGGGACCGAGGCTGCCGATCGCCTCGAGGAGCTCGACCGCCAGCGAGCAGCCTGGCAGCAGCGTATCGACGACTACCGCGCCGCGCGCGAGGTCGTCGAGCAGAACCCGTCTCTCGACGCAGCGGCGCGCGCCCGTGCGATCGAGGCGCTGCGCGCCGAGCGGTTCACGGCCGAGGAGCGCCTCCGGATCCCCGTTCTCGACGGCGTCGAGCGAGTGGGCCGGTAGCGTCACGACCGCGCCGTGGAACGTGAGCTGCCGGGCCGCGCGGGGCTCCATGTCGCCGTCGCGCTAGCAGGGGCGTTCCGGTGGCGTCAACGCGGCCCCGCTTGCCGCGGCATGGCGGCGGCAGTATGCGCGCCGTGAGGAGGGACACATCATGCCGTCGCTCAGCATGAGCCGCTCGCAGCGCGAGGCATTCCTCGCCGGGACCCACGTCGCGATCGTGAGCGTCGCCGACGGCGCGCGTGGGCCGCTCACGCTGCCGGTCTGGTACCGCTACGAGCCCGGCGCTGCCGTGCGCTTCGTGACCGGCGCGACGTCGCGGAAGCTCGGGCTGATCAAGAAGGCCGGACGGGTGACGCTCTGCGTGCAGACCGAGACGGCGCCCTACGAGTACGTCACGGTCGAGGGGCCGGCGACGATCGGCGAGCCGGACTACGAGCGTGACATCCGCGGCGTGGCGCTGCGTTATCTCGGCGACCAGATGGGCGAGATGTACCTCGCCATGACCGCCGAGCAGCGCGCGGCCGAGGGCGAGGTGCTGGTCTCCGTGCGGCCGGAGCGCTGGCTGACCGCCGATTTCCACAAGATGACGGGATGAGCGTGGACGCCGACGTCGTGCAGGCGCTCGCCGCGCTGACGACGGGCATCTACGTGCTCACGGTGCGCGACGGCGACCGCCGCCACGGCATGTCGTCGTCGTGGGTGACCCAGGTGTCCGGCGATCCGCCGCTCATCGTCGCGGCGATCGACCGGCGTCACCTGAGCCACGAGCTGGTCCAGGGGACGCGGCGGTTCGCGCTGAACGTCCTCGGCGCCCGCGGGAAGTACCTCGAGGACTACTTCTATTCCCCTGCGTCGCGCCGTCCGGACAACCTCGACGCCGTGGCGTGGGAAGACTCGCCGGCTGGATTGCCGCTCCTCCGCGATGCGATGGCGACGCTCGAATGCCGTGTCACCGCGGCACACGACGCCGGCGATCACACGCTCTTCATCGCGTCGATCGAGCGGGTGAGCTGGCGCGGCGAGGACCGGCCGCTCACGTCGCAGGACCTGGACTACGTGTACGTCGGCGAGGTCGTGCGCCGGCGCTGACGTTCATCCCGGCCGGAGCGTCCCGAGCGCCCGCAGGAAGTTCTGGCCGAGCACCTTCCGGATCCGCCGCTCGTCGAAGCCCGCGTCGAGCATGTGCTGCACGAGCCGCGGATAGGCGTCGGCGCTCGCGACGTCCCGCGGCGGCGTAATCATGCCGTCGAAGTCGCTGCCGATGCCGGCCGCGTCCTCGCCCGCGACGCCGATCACGTGCGCGACGTGCTCGATGATCATGGCGCCATCCTGCGGGCCGTCCGGGCGGCGCAGGAACTCCTCGCTGAAGATGATGCCGACGACGCCGCCCGTGTCGGCGATGGCGCGGATCTGCGCGTCCGTCAGGTTCCGCCAGTGCGGGCGCACCCCGGCGACGCCGGTGTGCGTCGCCAGGAGCGGCTGCGTCCGGTCGTGGACCGCCACGACGTCCCAGAACGCGCGCTCGTGGATGTGCGCGAGATCGACGAAGATGCGGCGGGCGTTCAGCGCCCGTACGGCATCGCGTCCGGCGGCGGTGAGGCCCGTCTCGCCGCCGAGCCGGAGCGGCGACGACGTGCCGCCGTAGACCGAATTCGTCAGGTGGACGACCGTCGCCCGCACGATCGCGTCGTCGGGGATCGAGGCGACACCGTCCGGTGCGGCCGCGACGGCGTTGAGACCCTGGATCGCGGGCAGGCAGGCGTGGGCGCCACGCGCCCGGATCTCGCGATACTCGCGCAGCGTACGCGCCTCGCCGAGCAAGCCGGCGGAGCGCGCGATCAGCGTCCGGAGCCGCTCGAGGTTGCGGAGGAACACGCGCCAGCGCGATCGCGCCGGCCGGAAGGGGTTGGTCGTGATCGACCACATCGCGCCGTCGAGGCCGCCGTCGCGGAGACGCGGCACGTCGACGTGGCCGACGAAGCGGCGCCCGAAAGGACCACCGCGGTGACGCGCCAGCACGTCGTAGCGCGAGATGCGCGGCAGGATGAACGTGTCGACGTGCATGTCGACGACTTCGGCCGCACGCGTGAGCTGCACGGCTTCCACCGACACGCCCAGCCGGTCCGCGAGCGTGCGGTCGTCGGCGATGGCGTCGAGGCCGGCCGTCACCGCGTGCGCGGCATCACAGGCAGCGGAGCGCGCCTCCGAGCTCGCAGCGCGCGGGCGTCGACAGGAGACGCAAGGCCGAACGCTTGCAGGATGGCTCCCCCTCGCGTGCAGTAGCGCTGCGGCGGCCGGCACGTCAAGCGTAAAAGCGCGCGTGTCGTTGGCCGTGCGGTCGGGACTGGGACTCGCCGGGGCGATGCGCCGAGCGGACGAATGCGCAGCGCAGGGCGGCGCGCCGCAGGAACGTCGGAGTGTCAGGAGTCTGTCACGCCTGTCCGCCGGTGCCGATCGCCGACGTGACGGCGGCGCTGGCACAACGCTCGCACCCCGCGCTCCACGTCACAGTTTCCACAAGGAGGTCGCCAATGCACGGCCTGCAACGCGTGCTGCTTCTCTGTACGATCCTCGCGCTCCCGACGAGCGCATGGGCGAAGGACGGCGGAAAGTCCGACCGGGGCTCGTGCCCGGCCGACGTCGATGCCGCGGTCGCCGCGCAGTGTCCATGCGACAGCCAGCGAAACCACGGGCAGTACGTGGGCTGCGTCGCCCGCTACGGCAACACGTTGCGGAAGGCGGGCTGCCGGATGGGGACCGCGCTGCGCATGATCCGCTGCGCGGCCCTGTCCACGTGCGGCCGACCGGGCGCGGTCGTCTGCTGCGCCAGCAGCGCCGGCACCTGCAACGATCCGGCGCCCGGCGACGGCGCCGCGGCCGGCGCGTGCAGCAACAAGCCGTGGATCGCCTGCGATACCGACGACGACTGCACGCGGACCCGCATGCGCATCACGCGCGACGCTGTGACGTGCACCGCCGGCGGCGGTGTCTCGGGCGGGGCGGGCAGCATGTGCTCGGCGTGTGCCGGGCTCCCGACGACCGGCGCGCCGACGACAACCACGACGACGTCGTCCACCACATCGAGCACCGTCGTGGTTGCGCCCGTCACCACGACGAGCAGCAGCACGACCACCACGTCCACGTCGACGACCACGTCCACGACCACGCTACCGCCCGGCGTCACGTACGGGAATGCTGGAGAGTTCCCGGCGGCCAGCTGGAACTCGCCGGGATACCTGCTCGGTGGACCCCTCACGGTGTCGCAGACCTCGACGCTCACGCACCTGGGGCTGGTCGCCAAGGCCGCGGGTCCGCACGTCATCGTCGCCCTCTACTCGGACACTGCCGGCGAGCCGGATCGGCTGGTGGCGTCGACCCCGGCCACGACGTTGACCGTCGGCCCGGTCGAGGTGCCGGTGACGCGGACCCCGCTTCCGGCGGGCACGTACTGGATCATGGCCATGTACGACGGCGACGCCTCGGTCGGCATCGACGAGAGCGATCCCGACGCGCCGGTGCGCTACATGGAGCAGTCGTTCTCCGACCCGCTGCCCGACCCGATGCCGCCGGCGTTCTCGTACTCCGGGCAACGGTTCAACTACTACGTGCGGGTGGCGGAGTAGCGCGCGCTGGGAGCCTAAGCCGTGCGTGAGCGCCGGCCAGGAAGTCCGCCACGACGCGCGCGCGGTTCGTGCGGCTCCTGAGTCGGCGCTCGCGCCAGAAGCGAATCGAGCGTTGCCGCGGACGACGCGCGATGGTAGCGCCTGGCGCGACGGAGGACGTCGCCCATGGCCTACGACGATTATCGCTGCCTGCGCGTCCGTCTCGATCGGGGTGTGGCGTTCGTCACCATCGACCATCCGCCGATCAACCTGCTCGACCTCGCGCTCATGCGCGAGCTCGACGCGATCGGAAAAGAGCTCGAGGTCGACGATGCGGTCCGGGTGGTCGTCTTCGACAGCGCCGATCCGGACTTCTTCATCGCGCACGCCGACGTCGCGCTGATCGAGCGACTTCCCACGGACGTGCCGAAGCCGACGACGCTCG
>VBKG01000319.1 GCA_005879585.1 Deltaproteobacteria bacterium
CGACCGCGGCTTCGCGGAGTACCACTACCTCGAGGAGCGCGAGGACCGGGACACGGTGTACGTCTCGGCGGCCGAGCTGAACGCGGCCGCGTTTCCCTGGCTCGACGCGCGCGGCGATCGGCCGTTCTTCCTCTACCTGCACGCGACGGACACGCACGCGCCGTACCGGCCGCCGCCTGGCTATGCGGAGCGCTTCCTGCCGCCCGACGTCCACCCGACGATCGGCCCACGGACCCCCGTCGTCTCGTTGATCGAGCGCCCGGCGCTCGCCACGCCGGACAACATCGCGCTCCTGAGCGCGCAATACGACGGCGAGGTCGCGCTCCTCGACGAGTCCTTCGGCGCGTTGCTCGACCACCTGCGGGCGCGCGGGCTCGACCGCTCGACGCTCGTCGTCTTCGTCGCCGACCACGGCGAGGAGTTCCACGAGCACGGCGGCTTCGACCACGGCCGGACGCTCTACCAGGAGCTGGTTCGCGTTCCGCTGCTCGTCCGGCTGCCCGCCGGCGCCGGCGGCGGGCGGCGGCTGCGCGGGCTCGCGCGCCAGATCGACGTGCTGCCGACCGTGCTCGCGGTCCTCGGGGTCGAGCGCCCGGCGGATCTCCCCGGGCGCGTCCTCGTCGACGGCGGCCTACCCGCGGACGAGACGATGATGGAGACGCAGCTCGGCCGCCCGGCGCTGACCGGCGTCGTCGCGGGACCGTGGAAGGCCGTGTGGGGCGGGACGACGCGCCCCGGCGGCGAGCGCATCGAGCTGTACGACCTCGGCGCCGACCCCGGCGAGCGCCAGAACCTCGCCGAAGGGCGGCCGGTCGTGGTCGGCTATGCGCGTCAGACCGCCGCGCGGCTCCGGCTCGGGCGGGCCTCGCAGGAGCCGGCGGCGGAGACGACCGTCGTCGACCCGGACACCGAGCGGCGGCTGCGCGCGCTCGGCTACGTCGACGCCGGGGCGCGCTGAGCTACGCCTGCGCGCTCGGGCGCTCCTTGAAGCCCGCGTACCAGCGCGTCACGTTCTTGAACGCCGGATCGAGCGGCACCTGCGCGAATTCGGCGAACTCGAGGCCCGCGAGCAGCGTGCAGTCGGCGATCGTGGGGCGCGAACCGGCGACGAACTTCCGGCTGCCGCCGATCGTGGCGTCCAGCACCTTCAGGGTGTTGGCGAGCCGGGTGCGGCCGTTGTCCGCCGCATCCGGGGACTGCTTGAAGCGGCCGGCCATGAATGGGTGCGTGTTCTGGAATATCTGCGCGACGGACGACAGCACGCCGAGCTCGCAGATGCGCTCGAGCTCGCGCACCCGGGCCCGCTCGAGGGGGGTCGTGCCGATCATCGGTGGCGTCGGATGCAGGTCTTCAAGGTACTCGATGATCGCCAGCGACTCGGTGAGGTGGCTACCGTCGTCGAGCTCGAGCACGGGCAGGCCGCCGAGCGGGTTCTTCTTCAGGAACTCCGCATTGCGGTTTTCCCCGGTCACGATGTTGACCTGCTGGCACGGAATCGTGATGCCCTTCTCGGCGAGGTAGACGCGGAGCTTCTTCGGGTTCGGCGCGCCGACGAAATCGTAGACCTTCATGCGTGTGCCCTCCTGGATGACGTTTCCTCGCGCATACACCTGGAGCTTGCTGAAGCAACAGGGGGGGCGAACATCAGCCCATGGCCTTTGCCGCGCGCCGGCCCATCTCCTCGGGGGGAACATCTTCCTTGTGCGTCGCGATCCCCCACCGGACACCGAAGGGGTCCGTCAGGCGACCGTAGCGATCGCCCCAGAACATGTCGGCGAGCGGCATGGTCGATTGGGCGCCCGCCTTGACCGCCCGGTCGAACGTGGCGTCGGCGTTCGACACGTACAGGTAGATGCTCGCCGACGTCACCGGCTCCTGGAGCGCCTCGCTCAGCATGACGACGGAATCACCGATCTGCAGCTCGGCGTGCGCGACCTTCCCGTCCGGGGTCGGCATACGGACGCGTTCCTGCGCGCCGAAGGCCTTCTTGTAGAACTCGATCGCGCCGGCGGCGTCCTTCAACGTCAGAAACGGCGTCACGGTGTGGTACCCCTCGGGCACCGGCTTCACGGCCATGGGATCCTCCTTTCGGGTTACCGCGACGAGTGACCGCCAGGGCTTCCCCGAGTCAAGCCCCCCCGGACGCCGCGGCACCTGCGAGGTCCCCTCCGTCGCCATTCAACCTGTAAGCAGGCAGCTGCCAACTCTTTGGGCGTCGGCATGCGGTGGGATCTCGCGCTGCTACGAAAAACGGAGGCTCGGCACGCGGCGCGCCCTGGCATCCAACTTGCGAACGCACCGCCCGGATCGTTTGGAAGGAAGGAGAAACGCTCATGTCGTTCATTCCAGGGACGCGCTGCCGCTCGACGCGCCCGATCGTGTACCCGGGAGGCCTGGTCCGCCGCGCGGCCTCGGGCACCCTGGTGTCATCGCGCGAGAACCTCGGCCGCAAGCTGTTGACGGTCGACTTCGACGGCGGGCAGAAGCTCATCGTGTTCGCGCACGAGATCGAACCGGCCGGCGAAGAGCTGGGATCGTAGGCCGGTCTCAGCTCGTCCCGGCGTGCGCGGCGAGGTACGCGCGGAGCTCCCGCTCCTCGTCGGCGGAGAGCCAGGGGAGACCGCGCTGCGCGAACAACGCCCGCATGCGCTCGACCTGGACCTGCCACATCGGCCACGTCATGCTCGCGGGCGCGGAGAGCCGGTGACACCCGGCGCAGCGTGCGCGGAACACCACGGCGCCGGGAGCGTCGGGGTCCGGGAGCGCGGGTCCACAGCCGAGGGCGACGACCAGCGCCAGGAGGCGCGCTCTCAGAAGGCCTCGCGGCAGTATGCCACCTGGCCCGGCGCCTCGGCGACGCCCACCTCGAGCGACGCGAACGCGCGGCCACCCGCCTCGGCGCGGAGCGCGTCGCGCAGGCGCGCGAGGAGATAGGCCGCCAGCTCCTCGGCGGAGCTGTGCGCGATCGGCAGCAGGCGGACGTCGCGCTCGGGGAAGCGGAAGCGGTCACCGTCGGCGGTGACCACCTCGACGGCGCCCTCGGTCCTCGCCGTCGTCAGGCAGTCGCTCTCGAGCGGCAGCAGCACGCGCTCGTCGAGCTCGCGGCAGAGCTCGTGCGCGACGCGCTTCACGAGGCCGAAGTCGAGCACGTACCCGTCGGGGCCGAGCTCCGCGTCGATGCGCACCGACACCTGGTAGTTGTGGCCGTGGAGCGGCTCGCGGAATCCCGGGTAGGCGATGAAATGCGCCGCCGAGAACTTGAGGTAGTCCTTCGCGACCACCACGCTGTAGCGCTGCGGCGCCGGCATCAGGGAACTGTGCAGGACGACGCCGTGCCCGGTCAACCGGCGGCCGGCGCGCGTGCGGCCGGCGCGCGGTCGCCGCGTGCGGCCCGCCAGAGGAGCCGGAACGCAACAAGGCCGACCATCGGCGCGAGCAAGATCCAGCCCGCCGCCATGAGCAGCGGTGGCGACGGCAGGGGCGCGACGACCGCCTGCGCGACGAGGAGCCCGATCAGGGCGAGCGGGCCGACGGCACCCGAGGCGCGCACGCGGACGGCGATCGTGTCCGCGTCGAAGCTCGGGAGCGCGCGGCCCACGACCGCGAGCAGGACCGCGGCGCCCGCCAGAGCGACGACCGTCGCGATCTTCCCCGTGCTCGCGCGGAAGGCCATGCGCGCGGGTTATACCCCCGCCGCGACCGGCTGCCACGCCTCGGGCCGCGCGCCCGAGACGGCCGCCAGGAGCGCGCGATCGGCCGCCGCACGGCCCGCGATCACCGCGCCCTCGATCGTCGCCGGCAGACCGGTCTGGATCCAGTCGCCGGCGAGGAACAGGTTCGCAACCGGCGTCTCCACGCCCGGCCGGACCGCGTCGGCCGCGGGCGTGAGCGACAGCGTCGCATGCCGCTCGCGGACGACGAGCGTGCGGCGGACGCGAACGGCGCTCAGCGCGGGCAGGACGGCCGTCGCATCGGCCAGTACCTCGGCGGCGATCTCGTCGTCGGAGGCGGCGTCCCAGAAGCGCGCGCCGCTCGTCACGCTCGCGAGCCGGTGGCCACCGCCGGTGGCCGGCCCGCAGTCGAAGAGCCACTGCGCCCGGCCCCCGAGGAGACCGAGGAACGGCGCGCCCCACCCGACGGCGCGGTCGAGCCACAGGTGCACGCTGACGATCGGTGACGTCGCGACGCCGGCGAGCGCGCGAAACGGCTCGACGTGACGCAGAGCCGGCGGCAGGAGCCGCAGGAGCGCCGCCACGGGAACGGCGAGCACGACGGCGTCCGCCTCCACACGGGTTCCGTCGCGCAGGACGACCGCCTCGACGCCACCCGGGTCGAGGGCGAGCGTCGCCACGGCGGCCCCCGTGACGACCGTGCCGCCCGCCCGCTCGAGCGCGCGCTGCGCGTCCGCCGTGTAGAGCTCCGAGAGCGGGACGCGCGGCACGGCGAACCGCGCCGCGCGCGCGCCGGCGAAGAAGGCCTTCCGCAGGACCGCGGCGAACGGCGCCGCCGCCGCCACCTCGGGGGCCTCATTGAGCGTCGCGATCGCGAGCGGATGCCAGAAGCGCGCGCACGCGGCGGCAGATTGCCCGGCCATCGCCAGCGCCGCGGCCACCGTGTGCTCGCGGAGGGATGCGACGGGGCGGGCCGCGAGGCGGACGGCGCCGACGAGCAGGCGGAGCCGATCGCCCGGCGACAGCAGGCGATAGCGCAGCAGCGCCGCGGGCGCCTGGAAGGGTCCCGGCACGCGCGGCGCCACGACGGCACCGAGGCCGAGCGCCGGATCCGCGAGCGTCACGTGCAGCCGCGGCTGGAAGGCGAGCTTCGACGCCGCGCCGATCTCGCCGAGAAAATCGAGCGCGGCGGTGTAGGCGCCCATGAGCGCGTGCGGCCCGTTGTCGATGACATCGCCGGTGGCCGGATCCGTGAAGGAGTAGGCGCGGCCGCCGAGGAAGGGCCGCCGCTCGAGCAGCGTCACCCGCGCGCCGCCGCGCGCGAGGCGGATGGCCGCCGCGAGGCCCGCGAAGCCGCCGCCCACCACCGCGACGTGCGGTGGCAGGGCACTCATCCCGTGAGCCGGTAGAGGAAGGTGAGATGCGGCCGCGCCCAGGCGGCCATCGCGAGCGCCGCCTTCTCGGGCCGCGTGAGCCGCACCTTCGCCCCGAAGACGTCGTACCGCCGGAACATCACGCGACGGAGCAGCTGCTCGTAGATGAGGCGCATCGCCTCGGCCGGCGCGAGCGTCGGCCGGTCCTCCTCGGCGAGCAGGAACCGGGCGCGCCCGTAGTGCTCGCCCGCCCGCGCGCACTCGAACGCCATGACGCGGCGGAAAGCGTCGGTGCAGTGGCCCGCGAGCACGTCGTCCTCCCGGCATCCGAAACGCCCGAGGTCCTCGCGCGGCAGGTAGATGCGGCCGCGCCGCCCGTCCTCGGCGACATCGCGCAGGATGTTCGTGAGCTGGAAGGCGAGCCCGAGATGCACCGCGTACTGGCGAGCCGACGGATTCTGGTAGCCGAAGATCTCGATCGCGATGAGCCCGACGGCGCTCGCCACGCACCGGCAGTACTCCGCGAGGTCGCCGTCCCACGTCTCGTAGCGGTCACGCCGCAGGTCCGTCTCGACACCCGTGATGACCGCCTCGAAGTGCTCGCGCTCGATCGGGAAGTGCTCGATCGTGTCCGCCAGCGCGACGCCGATCGGATGGCGCGGCCGGCCCGCGTACACGGCGTCGAGCTCGGCGCGCCAGCGCGCGAGGAGCCGCTCGGGGTCGCGCGCGGCACCCGGCTCGTCGGCGATGTCGTCGGCGGCGCGGCAGAAGGCGTAGACGGCGCACAGCGAGCGCCGCCGTTCCGGCGTGAGCAGCCGGAACCCCCAATAGAAGTTCGACGACGCGCGGCGTGTGACGTCGGCGCAGTACTCGTACGCCGCGTCGCGCGCCGTCGTGGCCACCGCGGTGCTCATCGCCAAAGCCCCCGGACGACGAGCCGCACGAGCTCGGCGCGGCCGAGCGTCGGGCGGCGCATGAAGACATCGTAGCCGGCCGCCTCGATGCGCGCGAGGATGGCCAATCCCCCGCGCGCGAAGATGCGCACCTCGTGCCGGAGGCGGCGGCCGACCATGTCGGCGAGCGGCAGGCCGCGCGTGAAGAGCGCCCGCGTGCGGCCGATCTCGAAGGCCAGCAGCTCGCGGAAGGCGGGGTTCGTGCGGCGCGCGGCAAGGGCGTCGCGGCTCCCCGAGAAGCGCTCGAGGTCTTCCTCGGGCAGGTACACCCGTCCGCGATCGAGATCGCCGGCCACGTCCTGCCAGAAATTCGTCAGCTGGAGCGCGGTGCAGATGTCGTCGCTGCGCTCGCGCCGCGCGGCGTCGCGATGGCCGAAGAGGGCGAGCACGAGCTGCCCGACCGGATTCGCCGAGCGGCGGCAGTAGTCGAGCACGTCGGCCCAGGTCGCGAAGCGCCGGGTCTCGCCCACCGCATCGCGACGGAACGCCTCGAGGAGATCGCGGAACGGCTCGACGGAGAGGCCGTGCGCCGCGATGGTCCGGCCGAGCGCCACGAAGACCGGGTCGTCTGCCGCCGCCGGCTGCCGCGCACACGCGAGCAGCTTCTCCTCCCATGCCCGCAGCCGCTCGAGACGTCCGGTGTCCGCCCCCTCGTCGGCGATGTCGTCCGCGACGCGTGCGAAGGCATACACGGCGGCGAGGTCGTGCCGGAGACGGCGGGGCAGGAGCCACGAGCCGACGGTGAAGTTCTCGTAGTGGGTGCGCGCGATGCGGGCGCAGTGCGCGTAGGCGGCGGCCACGTCGAGCGCAGCCGGCGCCGCGGTTCCGCCCGTCCCGCTCGCCGCCACGGCCGTCATGCCGCCAGCGCCGCCCGCAGCCGGCCGTACTCGCGACGGTCGTCGCGAATGCCGTGGAGCACGAACTCGCCGCTGAAGCCCGGCGGCGGCTCGCCGCCCGCCTCACCGTCGCGCGTGAGCCGCTCGTACTCCGGGACATCGATCAGCGTGCGCCGCGCGAGCGCCTCGCCGACGCCGGCGTCCGCGACGGCCGCCACGTCCGCCGGCACGGTGCCGGTGAAGAGCTCCGCGCAGCATCCACTGCCATAGGAGAAGAGTCCGAGCCGGCGTCCCGCGAGCGCCCGCCCCTCGGTCTCGAGGAGCGAGGCCAGGCAGAGATAGAGCGAGGCCGTGTACGTGTTCCCGACTCGCGCGACCGCCGCGAGACCGGGCGCGACGAGCTCCCGATAGGACGCGGCCGCGGCCTCTTCGAGGCGCGGCTCGACCGCTGCCCAGCGCTCGGTCGCGCGCCAGTCGAGCTCGACGAGACGGCGATGCGCCTTCATCGCCATTTTCGGGAACGGGCTATGGTAGAGCATCCGCGCGAGGCGGTCGCCGAGCGCCTCGTCGGAGCGGAGCGCCGGCCGCTCGGCGCCGCGGAAGGCCGTGAAGGCGCCAGCGAGCGCCGCGAGGTAGCACTCGACCGAGTACTTGCCGTCGACCAGCGCCTCGCGGCGGCCGATCGGACGCCAGAAATCGTAGACGTTGTCCGCGTACGTCCCGGTCTCCTCGCCGAGGACGAGCGCGCGCGGCTCCGGGCCGACCAGCATCGCGACCGCGCCGGCACCCTGCGTCGGCTCGCCGGGGGAGCCGAGCGCATACCGGGCGATGTCGGCGGCGATGACGAGCGCGCGCCGCGGGCGACCACCGCCCGCGCGCACCCAGTCGGCGGCGGTCATGAGCGCCGCCGTGCCGGCGTAGCAGGCGTGCTTCAGCTCGTACACGCGGCAGCGGCGGCCGACGCCGAGGAGCTCGTGCACGAAGATCGCGACCGGCTTGGCGTTGTCGACGCCGGTCTCGGTGGCGACGAGCAGCATGCCGATCGTCTCCGGGTCGACGTGCGCCGCGCGGAGCAGCCGCGCGCCGGCACTCGCCGCCATGGTGACGACGTCCTCGCACGGGGGCGCGATCGCCATCTCCTCGACCCCGAGCCCCTGCGTCATCTTCTCGGGTGGGACGCCCCGCGCGCGCGCCAGCGCTGCGAGCGGCAGCGCGTAGGCCGGGACGTAGACCGCGAGGCGCTCGATACCCACCGTCATGAGGCGCCTCGCGCGGCGAGCCGCGCCCGGTACTGGCCGAGCGCCATCAGGGGGAAATAGTGCCGGTAGAGGTGGTAGCGGAGGTAGAAGTGACGCGGAAAGCCGGTCCCCGTGAAGTGCCGCTCGTCCCACGTGCCGTCGGGTCCCTGCGTGCGGCAGAGCCAGGCGATGCCGCGCTCGACGGCGCGCGACGACGGGCCGTCGGCGGCGAGCAGGCCGAGCACCGCCCACGCGGTCTGCGACGGGGTGCTGTCGCCCTGACCCGCGAGCGATTCGTCGTCGTACGACGCCACGGTCTCGCCCCAGCCGCCGTCGGCGTTCTGGTGCGTCGCGAGCCAGTCGACGGCCCGGCGTATCCATGGCGCCCGCAGGTCCTCGCCGATCGCCTCGAGGCCCGCGAGCGCGCACCACGTGCCGTAGACGAAGTTGACGCCCCACCGACCCCACCAGCTGCCGTCGCTCCGCTGCGTGCGACGCAGGAACTCGACCGCGCGGCGCGCCCGGCCGAAGTCGGGCCGGTAGCCGACCGTCCCCATGAGATGGAGGAGCCGCCCGGTCACGTCCTCGGTCGGCGGGTCGATCATCGCCTCCATGTCGGCGAACGGAATGCGGTTCAGGAACGCGGCGGTATTGTTGGTGTCGAACGCCGCCCAGCCGCCGTCGCGGCTCTGCATGCCGAGCGTCCAGTTGAGCCCGGCGGCGATGGCACGCTTGCCCGCCGCCGTCTGTGCGATCGGCAGCGCGTCGAGCACCGTCAGGATGACCGCCGAGTCGTCGACGTCGGGATACCAGTCGTTGGCGAACTCGAACGCCCAGCCGCCCGGCTCGAGCGTCGGGTTCAGCACCGACCAGTCGCCCGGCCGGAAGATCTGGTTCGCGACGAGCCAGTCCCCGGCGCGGCCGAGCGCGGGGTGGGAGGGGTCGAGCCCCGCGTCGAGGAGCGCCCTCGCCGCCAGCGCGGTGTCCCAGTTCGGGGACACGCACGGCTGGTACATGAGCGTGCCCTCGCACTCGACGAGGAAGTCCTCGACGCCCTGGATCCCGCTCATCATGACCGGATGATCGGCGGCGAAGCCGACGGCGTGGAGCGCGAGCACGGCATTCACCATCGCCGGCTGGATGCCGCCCCACTGTCCGTTGCTGTCCTGGTGGCGCAGGATCCACTCGATGGCGCGCGCGACGGCGCGACGGCGGATCGGCCGCCAGCGTACCGGGCCGAGGGTCTTGAGCGCGCGGTCGACGGCGAGGAAGAAGTTCCGCGTCGTCACGAGCTCGGGCGAGCGCGCGAAGGCCACGTCGTCACGCGTCGGCGGCCGCACCCAGAGCTCCGGCACCGCCGCCTCCGCCGGTATGCGGACCGACGGCCGGTGCGCCGTGAGCAGCGTCAGCGGCACCACCGTGCCGCGCGCCCAGCTCGACATCGCGTAGATGTTGACCGGGAACCACGGCGGCAGCAGCACGAGCTCGACCGGCATCGACGGCACACCGGCCCACGGAAACTGGTTGAAGTATGCGAGCCACATGCGCGTGAAGACACCGGCGCGCGCGAGCCCGCCCTGGCCGAGGATGAAGTCGCGCGCGCGGGCGAGCGCGGGCTCGCGGGCGTCCGTCTCCACGAGCTTCAGGGCGAAGTAGGCCTCGATCGTCGTCGACAGGCTGCCCGGTCCACGATGATAAATCGGCCAGCTGCCGTCGGCCTGCTGGAGCGCGAGCAGGCGCTCGGCGAGGCGCCGCTCGACGTCGGGCCGTGTGCGCCCGAGGAGGCGGTTGAAGAAGACGTACTCGGCCTCCATCGTCACGTTGGCCTCGAGCGGCGCGTGCCAGTAGCCGCGGGCGTGCTGCGTGGAGAAGAGGTACTGGCTTGCGCGCGCGATCGTGTGGTCGACCCGCTCTCCGAGCCCTTCGCCCGTCGTCGAGCCACCGACCAGCGCGAGGCGTCCTTCGGTTGCGCTCACCTTATGCCGCCTCCTCCGCCGCGCCGCCGACGTGCACGACGATGGTCCGCGTATCGTCGCCGGCGAGCACGCCCGCCAGCCGCTCCGGCGTCGGGGCCAGCGCGATCACCCCGCCGCCGGCCCCGCCGCCGGTGAGCTTCGCGCCGAGCGCGCCGGCCGCGCGCGCCCGTCCGACGAGGTCGGCCACCTCGGGCGCAGACACGCCGAGCGTCTCGAGCACCGTCTGGTTCCGGTCCATGGCACGGCCGAGGCCCGCGAGATCGCCCGTCTCGGCGGCGCGGATGCCGTCCTCCACCGCGACCGCGACCGCGTCGAACAGCGCCTCGTGCCGCGCCGGGTCCGCTTCCCACCGCGCCCGGAGTCCGCCGACCGCGGCGCCAGTGCTGCGCGGTCGCGCGCCGAAGGCGATCACCAGCGGCAGCGGTACGGCCGGGCGGACGGCGATGATCGCCGGCGGCGTGCCGCGCACGAAGCGGAAGCAGCCCCCGAGCGCCGCCCCGGCCGGGTCGACGCCCGAGGGATGGCCGTGGAAGATCGCCTCGAGCCGGGTCGCGATCTCGAGCTCCTCGTCGCGCGCGAGCCGCCGCGCCGCGGCCGCCGCGAGCGCGCGCAGCACGGCGACCGCGAGCGCCGCCGAGCTGCCGAGCCCGACGCCCGCGGGCAGCGCCGAGCGCACGCGGACGACGACGCCACGCGGCTCGAGCCCGACGGCCCCGGCGGCCTCGGCCACGAGACGCACGCCGCGCGGATCGCCGGCATAGTCCCCGCTCTCGAGGCGCGGACCGTCGCCGGACACGACGTCGGCCTCGAGCCCGAGCGACAGCCCGGCGACGAGCGCCGGGCGGCGATACACGACGGCGTGCTCCCCGAGGAGGATCACCTTGCCCGCGGCGCGGCCGCGAGCGGGCAGGTTCACGAGCGGGTCTCCAGCGCGCGCAGCAGCGCACGCGCTCGATCGATCTTCACCTCTCCCGCCGCGAGCATCCGGCGTCGGAGCTCCTCTGCCTTTTCCCCCCGCGCCCCGGCGGCGTGCGAGACCGAGCGCGCATGGAGGGCCATGTGGCCCTTCTGGATGCCCTCCGTGGCCAGGGCCCGCATGGCCGCCAGGTTCGAGGCGAGGCCGACCGCGGCCATGATGCCGGCGAGCTCCCGCGCGTTCGACACGCCGAGGATGCGCAGCGCGAGCCGCACGCCCGGATGCGACTGGACCGCCGGCCCCACCGTCGACACCGCGATGGGGAGCTCGAGCGAGCCGACGAGCTCGCGCTTCTCGATGGCCCAGCGGCTGAGCGAGCCGTACACCCCGTCGTGGCAGGCGTACGCGTGCGCCCCGGCCTCGATGGCCCGCCAGTCGTTGCCCGTCGCCACCGCCACCGCGTCGATGCCGTTCATGATGCCCTTGTTGTGCGTCGCGGCCCGGTACGGATCCGCCGCGGCGAACTCGTAAGCATAGAGGATGCGCTCGGCCACCTCGGCACCGTCGTACCCGTCGCGGGCAAGCGCCGAGAACGGCACGCGGACCGCGGCGCGCGCGAGCCGCCGATCGGCGAGGTTCGAAAGGATGCGCAGGCAGGCCGTGCCGCCCGCGATCTCCTCGACCATCGGGGAGAGTGTCTCGACCAGCGAGTTGACGGCATTGGCGCCCATCGCGTCGCCGGTGTCGAGGAGGACGTGCACGACGACCATCGTCTCGCCCCGCGGCGAGCGGACGAGCCGGACCTCCACGTCGCGCGGGCCGGCCCCGCGCCGACAGAGACCGGGTGTGGCTTCCTCGGCCGCCGCCAGCAAGCGCGCGCGTGCCGCGCCGAGCCGCTCGACGGCGGCGCCCGGATCGGCGACGTGGACGAGCTGGATCTGGCCGATCATCGCTCCCGGGTCCGCCTCGGCGACGAACCCGCCCGCGGCGCGGGCGATGAGTGCGGCGTAGGAGGCGGCCGCGACCACGGACGGCTCCTCGACCACCATCGGGACCACGTGGTCGCGTCCGTTCACCTGGAAATTGAGCGCCACGCCGAATGGCAGCGCGAACGTGCCGACGGCGTTCTCGATCATGATGTCGGCGACGTCGAGCGGCAGCGCGTCGGCCGTAGCGAGCGTCTCGACCTCCGCCGACGACAGCTCGACCGCCTCCGCGAGCCGCCGCCGCCGCTCGGCGACCGTCAGCTGGTAGAACGCTGGAATGCGTGACGTACTCATGCGCCTCCTTCCCCAATGAGCCAGTGTCGCAGCCGTCCTCCGAGGACGACGGGTGTCCGCCCGAGCGCCTCGAGGTCGCGCGAGCCGGTGAGTACCATCGCCAGCCGGAGGCCGTCGACGAGCCGCTCGACGTACGCGGCCGCCGCGTCGACGCCGCCCTCGCGGTAGGCGCGGAAAACCGGCAGCGCGATGCCCGCCGCACGCGCCCCGAGCGCAATCGTCTTGGCGACGTCGAGCCCGGTACGGATGCCGCCGCTCGCGATCACGTCGAGCCCGAGGCCGCGCAGCCCGAGCAGCGTGGCGGCGGTCGGGATACCCCAGTCGGCGAACTGCTCGCCGAGCTCACGCTCACGGCTCCCGGCGCGCAGCGTCTCGACCTTCACCCACGACGTCCCGCCCGCACCCGACACGTCGACCGTGCCGATGCCCGCGTGCTTCAGCCGCTCCCCGACACCGCGAGAGACGCCGCACCCCGTCTCCTTGACGATGACGGGCAACGGCAGATCACGGACGAGGCGCGCGAGCGTCGCGAGCCCGTGGCGGAAGTCGCGGTCGCCGTTCGCCTGGATCATCTCCTGCGCCGGGTTCAAGTGGATGCAGACGGCGTCGGCGCCGACGGCGCGGGCGAGCCGCTCGACGTCGGCCGACGGCAGCGCCGTGGCCTGGACGAGCCCCAGGTTCGCGAGGACGAGGGTGGTCGGCGCATGGTCGCGGACCGCGAAGGTGTGGGCGAGGGCCGGCGTGCGATGCATCGCGCGCTGCGACCCGAGCCCGAAGCCGATCCCGTGCGCCTCGGCCACCCGGGCGAGCCCCCGGTTGATCTCGGTGGCCTCCTCGGTCCCGCCCGTCATGCCGCTGATCAGGAGCGGCGCGCGGAGCGGCTTGCCGAGGAGCGTGGTACCGACGGCGATCTCGTCGACGGCAAGCTCCGGCAGCGCGTTGTGGACGAGGTCGACGTCCTCGAGGAGCGTCGTCTTGCCCGCGTACTCGACCTCCGCCGCCTCGCAGAGCTCGAGATGCGAGCGCTTGCGGTCGCTGATGGTCTCAGCCACCGGTCACCCCGTCGGGAGCGATGGCGATCGCCAGCGGGACGATCCCGGCCTCCTGCCACGCGCTCCGCACCCGCGCCGCCTGGGCGGCGGACGCCGCGAGCGCGATGCCGCAGTCGCCGGCCCCGGCACCGGAGGGCTTGGCCACGGCGCCCACCCGTCGCGCGGTTGCCACCAGGCGGCGGAGCGCGGGCGTGACGATCGGGATGTCGACCTCGGAGCCGAGGCGCTCGAGCAGGTCGGCCGAGCGGTCGACGGCGTCCGCCAGGCCCTGCGCGTCGCCGCGCTCGACGGCGTCCGCCGCCCGTCGCGCGACCTCGCGGAGCGGCCCGAGGCTCATCGGCTCGCGCGCCGCCGCGGCCGCGAAGCGCGCGAGCAAGAGCCCCGTCGGCGCGGACTCCCCCGTCCAGCCGGCCACCAGGTGCACACCCCGCGGTAGCGCACGCGATTGGACCCGCAGCCCGGCGTCCTGGCGGCACACCTCCACCACGCCGCCGTGCACCGCCGCCGCGAGGTCCGCGCCGCTGCCGCGCCCCTCCTGGAAGAGCGCGTTGGCAGCGAGCGCGCGCTCGAGGATGCCCTCGCGCGTCGGCCGACCACGCGTCGCCAGGAACGCCGCCACGGCCGCCACCAGCGTCGCGCTGCTGCGGCCGAGACCGAGCTTCCGCTCGCCGACGAGGAACGGGCGCGAGTCGACGACGACCTCGGTGCCGAGGTGCGCGGGCACCTCGGCGCGCTCCGCGACGGCATGGAGCGCGGCGAGCACGGCGCCCGCGTCGCCGCCCGGCATCTCGTTCCGGGCGACGGGGGCTTCCCACGACGTCCCCTCGGCGAGCGAGCGGACGACGAGCGGCCCGGGCTTCTCGCTGCGGGTGACCCGCACCTCGGCATGACGGTCGACCGCGGCGATCACCGCCGGGGCCCCCATGAGGACGACGTACTCGCCGCTCACGAAGAGCTTCCCCGGGGCGCGGGCGGCCGTTTCCGTCACCCGATCACCTCCGCGCCTCGCCCGGGCCCGCACACGAGGACGCGCTCGACGCCGGGGAGCATCTCGAGGCCGGCGACCACCCGAGGCGCGTCGCCCGCTGCGCAGAGGACCTTCACCTGCGGCCCGGCGTCGATGGTGAAGTAGGCCGGAACCCCGTCGGCCCGCAGCGCCCAGACGCGGTGGATGCAGTCGAGGGTGGCGGCGCGCCAGTAGAGAATCGGCGGGCGCGTCGCGAGCGCGGCGGCGTGCATCTTGAGCGCGCTGTGCTCGGCGACGAGGCCGAGCGCCTCGAGGTCCCGCGCCCGGATCGCAGCCCGCGCCTCGGCCAGGTCCGCGTCGGCACCGGCGACCCACGCCGGGTAGAACGGCGACGCCGCGGTCCGAACCATGCCGTTCCGCGAGGACACGGACTTCGGCGTCGTGCTCGTGATCGCGACGACCATCCGGACGTCCCAGTGGTCGGCGGGGGCGAGTGGCTCGGCGAACGAATCGACGCCATCGGCGCGCTCGCCACGATGCCATTCGACGAAACCGCCGAAGATCGAGCGCGCCGCCGAACCCGAGCCGCGCCGCGCGAGCGCGGAGAGCTCCGCGGCGTCGAGCGTCCAGCCAGCGGCGCGGCTCGCCGCCAGCGCCAGCGCGGCGAACGCCGCGGCCGAGGACGCGAGGCCGATCCCACGCGGTACCGAGCTCCGCATGACGACCGCCGCGGCCTCGCGGCGGCGGGTCGTCGCGCGGACGAGGTCGAGGAAGCTCGTGAGCCGCCGCGCCTCGTCGCCCGCGGCCTCCGCGCCGTCGATCACGAGCCGGTCTTCGTCGCCGGGGCCGAAGCGGACGTGCGCCTCGACGTCGAGCCCCTCGAGCGTGAGCGAGATGCTCCCCGTCGCGGGGAGGTTCAGCGCCGTGTCGCGCTTGCCCCAGTACTTCACCAGGGCGACATTCACGTTGGCGCGAGCGGTCGAGTCGGCGCCGGCCATCTGGCTGGTGCGCTCTTCTAACGTGTTAAGTCCGTTCACGCACGTCCACACCTGACCGACCGATCTAGACCGATCGGTCAGGGGCCTTCCCAAAAAAATCCCGCTGGCCTGGATGAGGGTCTCCCGCCGCGGGCGAGTTCAAAATTGTCGAGACATGGCGCGTATAGAAGCTCGCTCAGGCGCTGTCAACGTCCCCCGCCCCGAGCGCGTGAAAAAGGCTCGATTCCCGCTGGTAGAAGCCCTGCGTGTGCAACGAGTCGCGCAGGTGGAGGTAGGTGTAGTCGAGGTGATGGCAGATCTCGTGAAGCAGCGTGCGGAGAAAGGTCCGGTAGGCGACCACCTGGCCGCGCTTTGCGGTGATCATCCACAGCCGGATGGCGTCGCGCCCGTGCCCGTTGGCGGGCGTGTAGAGGCCGTGCAGCTCGCCTCGCCGCGTCGCCGGACGTTTCAGCTCGACGCGGATCGCGACCCCGGGGACCCGGAGCGCGGCGCAGATGTCGTTGCCGATCCGCTGGGCGACGGCCTGGACGTCCGACGCCCGACCGGTGGCGAGCGCCGCCGGCAACGCGCCGACCGCTTCGCGCAGCGCCGAACCGGCGGCGAGCGGCAGCGAGGGCACCCGGTCGCTCGCCGCCGCGACGCGCTGGAGCGCAGGCGGCAGCCGCCGATACCACGTGGGACGCGCAGGCGGACGGAACGCGTCGGCCATCGTCGGCGGCAATGTACCGGAGTCGCGCCGCCCCTCCAAATCTATGCTACCGCCGTGCCGTGATCCCGGCCGCTCTTCTCCTCGATCTGGTGCGCGGCCTCACCGCGTCGACGCCGCCGCCACGCGGCCTGCCGTATCTCGGCCTCGAGCCTGCGAGCGGCACGGGCTTCCATCTGCTCGACGCGCTGAGCGCCCGCGGCATCTTCCGGAAGTACGAGCTGGTCCTCGAGGTGGGAGCGGGGCTTGGCGGTCGCGCCCGGTGGCTCGCGGCGCGCTCGGGTTGCGAGGTCGTGGGGGCGACGCTCACCGCCGACGAGGCCGCTGCCGGGACCGAGCTCGGCCGCCGGAGCGGGATGCACCGCCAGGTCCAACTCGTTCCCGCCGCCGCGGCGGCGCTGCCGTTCCGCCCGGCCCGCTTCACCCACGTCTGGTTCGTCGAGAGCCTCTCCGGCGTCTCGGACCCGGGTGCGGCGCTGGCCGAAGCGTACCGCGTCGTCCGCCCCGGTGGCGGGATCGCGATCCAGGACCTGTTCGGGACCGGGCGGGCCGCCGTCGAGATCGGCAGCTGGCGGTTCGCCCGGCCGGCGCTATACCGCGAGGCGGTCGCGGCCGCGGGCTTCGTCGACATCGAGGTCAGGGACCGCACTGCCGACGCGCCGGAACGTGCGCCGCGGGTGGTGGCGGCGCGGAGCGTCCTCCAAGCGAAGCTCCGGAGCGACCCGCGCCTCACGACACTCGCGGTCGAGCGAGACGCGCTCGCCGCGGCGCTGGCGGGCGGACAGCTCGCCGTCGTGCAGCTGGTCGCGCGTCGGCCGGCGTGAACGCTCAGCCCCGCTCGACCGGGTAGCCGAGCGCCGTCCACTGCCGCCAGCCGCCGTCCATGGAGAAGACGTGGCGGTAGCCCATCTTCTGGAGCGCGTCGGCGGCGAGTGCAGAGCGGAAGCCGCCGCCGCAGTAGAGGATGATCTCCGCGTCACGGTCCGCGACGGTCGTCTCGACGTCGCGCTCGATGATCCCCTTCGACAGATGGACGGCGCCGCGGGCGTGGCCCTTCTCCCATTCGCCGTCCTCGCGCACGTCGACGAAATGGAATCGGCTCCCTGCCTGCTGACGGCGGTGGACCTCTTCGGGCGTCGTCTCCCGGACGCGCGTCTTCGCGTCGGCGACGAGCGCGAGGAATCCGGGCGAATGCTCCATGGCGACCTCCTCCGAAACGAGGCTACCATGGATGGCGTCGCCGGCATCTACCCTTCCGCGAGCGGCGGACGGCGACGGTGCCAGTCCGTCACACGTTGGTAGGCGTGACCCGCCGCCAGGACGCGGTCCTCGGCGAACG
Source organism: Deltaproteobacteria bacterium (assembly GCA_005879585.1). Lineage (GTDB taxonomy): Bacteria > Desulfobacterota > Binatia > DP-6 > DP-6 > DP-3. The sequence continues at coordinate 17,306 of VBKG01000319.1, forward strand.
CCGGACCGACCAGCTGCAGGCCGACCGGCATGCCCGACGACGTGAAGCCGCATGGCAGCGCGAGCGCCGGCAGGCCGAGCAGGTTGAACGGCGCCGTCAGCCGGGTGATCGCCTGGGCGACGTCCAGGTGCTGGCCACCGAGACGCACGAGCATTTCGTCAACGCCTGGCGCGGCGACGGGCGTCGCCGGCAGGGCCAGCAGGTCGACGCGCGCGAACGTGGCACGCGCCTCCTCGTAGAGACGGGTCCGCAGGCGTTGCGCCGCGAGATACTGCGCCGCCGACACCATGGTGCCGAGCGCCAGGTAGACGCGCAGCTCCATCCCCGTCCGCTCGCGGCGCCGCGCGATCAGCGGCCCGAGCGCGCTCGCCGCCTCCGCGAGGATCGTCGCGCCGAGCGCGGCGCTGGCGTGCGCCAGGGACGGCAGGACGACGTCGGTGACGGTGGCGCCCACCGCGCGGAGGTCGCCGAGCGCCGCCTCGAACGCGCCGCCGACGGACGCCTCCATCATCTCGCCGACGAACGCACGCGGCACACCGATTCGCACACCGCGCATCGGCCGGTCGAGGAGCGCCTGGTAGACGGGCACCGGAACGCGCGGAGTCGACGGGTCGGCGGGATCATGGCCGGCGATCGTTCCGAGCACGAGCGCTACGTCCTCCACCGAGCGTCCGAATGGTCCGACGTGGTCGAGCGTCCACGCGAGCGGCGTCACGCCCGCGCGGCTCACCCGGCCGTACGTCGGCTTGAGCCCGGTGATGCCGCAGAAGCTCGCCGGGATGCGCACCGAGCCGCCCGTGTCCGTGCCAAGTGCCGCCGGCACGAGGCGAGCGGCCACGGCCACACTGGACCCGCTGCTCGAGCCGCCCGGGACACGATCCGCCGCCCACGGATTCCGCGGCGTGCCGAGCACGAGGTTGACGCCCGTCGGCCCGAACGCGAGCTCGTGCATGTGCGTCGTGCCGAGCAGCAGGGCGCCCGCGTCGCGCAGGCGCGCGACCACCGTCGCGTCGGCGGTCGCGGGCGGATCGTCGGCGAACGCGGCGCTGCCGTTGCCGCGCCGGAGGCCGCGGACGGCGAAGAGGTCCTTGACCGCAACCGGGATGCCCGCGAGCGGCCCGGCCGTACCGGACGCGAGCGCACGGTCGGCGGCAGCCGCGGCGGCGCGCGCATCGTCCGCGCTGACCGCGACGAACGCATGCAGGTGGCGATCGAGGCGCTCGCAACGCGCGAGATGCTCCTCGACCACCTCCGCGGCGGTCGTCTCGCGGGCGCGGAGGCGCCGCTGGAGCTCCGCGACGCCGAGATCGGCGAGCGCAGTCATGCGGCGTCGTCCGCCAGACGGCGCGGCGAGAAGGGCTCGACCCCGACGAGATCGAGGGCCACGAGCGCGTCGAGCGACGCGAGGAGCGGTCCCAGGCGCTGCTCGATCAATCCAACGACGTCGGGCGGCAGGTCGAGGTCGGCGGCGGCCAGCGCGGCTCGGAGCGGCGCGACGTCGCGCACGCTAGCGGAATCCTCCGGACTCGATCACCTGCATGCCCGGCAGGATCGATTCGGGCAGGCCCTGCACGAAGCGCGACGGCTGGCCGAGCACCATGCCGGCGGCGCGGTCGTAGATGTCGATCGGATACGACAGGTAGAGGTTGTCCTTGGCGCGCGTGACGGCCACGTACAGGAGCCGCCGCTCCTCCTCCACCTCGTCGCCATCGTGGAGATTCAGGTACGACGGGAAGCGACCGTCGACCAGCCAGATGACGAAGATCGTGTGCCACTCGAGGCCCTTCGCGGAGTGGATGGTCGAAAGCGTCAGGAGGCCTTCCTCGACCTCGGCGGCGAGCACGTTGCCGACGCTGTCGGTCGGCGGCTCGAGCGCCATGTCCGACAGCAGCGAGGCGACGCTGCGGTAGCGGCCGGCGATGGTGATGAAATGCTCGAGATCCTTCTCGCGCTTCGGGAAGTCCTCGCGGTGGATCTGGCGGAGCATCGGCGTATAGAACGCGACGATACGCGCTACCTTCTCGCCCGGCGGCAGCTCGTCAGGCGCGATCTCCGCGAGTAACGCCGCGAGGTGCGTCAGGTCCTTCGTGTAGGCGCCGCGCCGCGGATAGGTCGCCAGCCCCTCGCTCACGGCCTCGATCGTCGTCGCCTCGGCGAGGTGGGTGAAGATGTCGTCGGCCTTCTTCGGGCCGACGCCGTCGAGCAGGAGAAGCACGCGATGCCACGATACGGCGTCGCGCGGGTTGGCGACGATCCGCAGATGCGCGAGCACGTCCTTCACGTGCGCGGTCTCGATGAACTTGAAGCCCCCGCGCTTGACGAAGGGGACGTCGGCGCGCTGGAGCTCGAGCTCGAGATCGAAGGAGTGAAAGCTCGAGCGGAAGAGCACGGCGATGTCGTCGAGCGACACGCCTTCCTCGCGGAGCTCGAGGATCCGCTGGCAGATGAAGCGCGACTGCGCCTGCTCGTCGGCACATTGGACGAGCATGGGCGGGCCACCGGGGCCGCGATGGGCGTGCAGGATCTTCGTATGCTTTTCGGCGGCACGCTCGATGACGGCGTTGGCGAGGTCGAGGATCGGCTGCGTCGAGCGGTAGTTCTCCTCGAGCTTGATGATGCGCGTCGCGGGAAAGAGGTCCGGGAACTCCATGATGTTCCGGAACGTGGCCCCGCGGAACGAGTAGATGCTCTGGCTGTCGTCACCGACGGCCATGACGTTGTCGTGCGCCACGGCGAGGCCGCGCACGATCTCGGCCTGCAGCCGGTTCGTGTCCTGGTACTCGTCGACCATGATGTAGCGGTACGTCCGCGAGAGCTGCGCGGCGACGTCGGCGTAGTCGCGGACGAGATCGCGGAGGAGCACGAGGAGGTCGTCGTAGTCGACGAGGTCGCGATCACGCTTGTAACGCCGGTACCCCTCCTCGAGGCGTACGAGGTCCTCCAGGTGCTCGTAGAGGTGCGCGTAGCCATCCTCGAGCAGTGCGGGCACCGTGGTGCTCCGGTTCACCGCCATGCTGAAGATCTCGACGATCGCGTTCTTGCGCGGGAAGCGGCGTTCTTTGCGGTCGAGTCCCGCCCGGCTGCGCAGCAGGTTCACCACGTCCTCGGAGTCGCTGCGGTCGAGGATGGTGAAGCCCGGCTTCATGCCGAGCCGCCGCGCGGTGCGGCGGAGGACGACGTTGGCGAAGGAGTGGAACGTGCCGCCCGCCACCTGCTCGCAACTCGCGCCGACCAACGCCGAAGCCCGCCGCAGCATCTCTTCCGCCGCCTTGCGGGTGAACGTAAGGAGCAGGATCTGCCCCGGATTTACCCCCGATTCGACGAGCCGGGCGACGCGGTAGACGAGCGTCCGCGTCTTGCCGCTGCCGGCGCCCGCGACCACCAGCACCGGCCCGTCGAGCGTCGTCGCCGCGGCGTGCTGCGCCGGGTTGAGCTCGCCCTCGTAGTCGATGCGGTAGCGCCGATCGGAAGGCGCTTCCGCGCGCGGACGAAGCGTGTACGTCTCCATGCGGGCGCCGCGAGGAATGTATCGCGCGCCGCCGGGGCCGGCAAACCTTTCGGCCCCGGCCGGGTCGCGACGAGGCGCGACTCGGGTAGAATGCCGCGCCGTGGGGCTCCTCTCGCCGCTGACGCCCGACGAGCGCAGCACGTTCCTCGTCGTCGCACTGCCCGAGAAGAGCTTGGTCAAGCTCGCGGGCCGTCTGGGCACCGCGCCGCCGGGCACGCGGCTCGATCGGCTCGGCACCTGGGACCTCGCCTGGAGCCTCGTCGACTACTACGACAACGACCCGGAGGTGGCGGAGGCCGTGGACCGGACGCTGCGCAAGGAGATCGGCGAGCCGGCGCTCGGCGCCGCGGTCGCCGACGAGAGCGGCGCGCGCGCGGTGACCGATCTCCTGCTCGGCTCCCGCGACCCCGCGTGCGACCTCGCGTGGGCGCTGCTCGCCTCGCCCGCCGCCGGCGCCGGCGAGCTCGCGTCGACGCTCGTGAAGACAATCATCAGCGAGTTCGACCAGGCGGACGCGCGGGCGCGCGAGGCGGAGGCGGCGCCGGCGGAGGAGCAAGCGCCCGAGCCAGCACCGGCGGCGGCCAAGATCGTCACCGAGGCCGCCAAGGAGGCGGCTCGCGCCCGGCGCGCGCGCGATCGGACGCTGAAGCGTCTCGGCGACGTGAAAGAGCGGCTCGTCGAGCTCGAGCGGAGCGTCGAGGCGGCGCGGCGCGACCTCCGGAGCTCCGAAGAGGAGCGCGCGCGACTCGCCTCCGAGCGCGATCGTCTGCTCGAGGAGCGCGAAGGGCTGCGCGCCCGGCTCCAGTCCGGGACCGCGGCGGAGGTGGCGCGCCTCGCCGAGGAGCTCGAGGCGACGAAACGGCGCGCCCGGGCGCTCGAGGCGGACGTGGACGAGGCGCGCGAGAGGGAAGCGACGCTCGCGGCGCGGCTCCGGGCGGCCGAAGCGGAGCGCCCGATGCGACCGGAGAGCGCACCGGAGCGGGCACCGGCGAGCGTCGCCGCCTGGAGCCTGCCGGTCTTCTCCGGCGAGTTCTACGAGTCCATCCGGCGGTGGGACCGCAAGGTCGTCCGCAACGCGTTCGAGAAGATCTACCGGCTGGCGGAGGACTGGCGACATCCGAGCCTGCGCGCGATCCCGCTCGAAGGCCTTCCCGACCACTACCGCGTCCGGATCGCGACGGACGTGCGCCTCATCTATCGCCCGCTCGACGGCGGGCGGGTGGAGATCCTCTCGCTCATCGACCGCGAGGATCTCCAGCGCTACATCCGCCAGGCGAAGAGCCGCTGAGCCGCGTCGCGCGCGGTCCGGGCGCGACCTCGCGCAGCAGGCTCGCCCAGGCCCGCTGTTCGGCCGCGGGGGCGAAGAGGTGCGCGCGGCGGCGGCAGGCCCGTGCGAGGCGGGCGTAGAACGCCGGGGCGCATTCCATCCGTCGCAGGACGGCCGCAAGGGCGCGCGTCGCGCCGACGGGAAAGTATCCCGGGTAGTCCGGACCGAGGAGTCCGACCGACCCGGGGATGCGACTCGCCACCACCGGGACGCCGCTCACGACCGCCTCGGAGACGACGTTCGCCCCGCCTTCGAGCCGCGACGACAGGACCATGGCCCGGCTCCGCGCGAGGAGCGCGCGGGTCGCGCCGCCCGGCCGCTCGCCGAGCCACCGGTAGCGCGCGTTCCGCCTCATCTCCGCGCGCGCCCGCCGCGCCATGGCGGGCGTCATGGCGCGGCCGACGTGCAGCAGCCGGATCGCAGAGTCCGCCGGCAGATGGCGCATCGCGAGCGCGGCGCGGAACGGGTCCTTCTCGGCCCGCAGGTGGCCGATGACGCAGACGTCGAAGGTCCAGGTGCGACGCCGCGGGACATGCACGGCGGACGCCGACTGATGGATGACGCGGGCCTTCGCGCGGAGCCCGCGGCGGAGCTCGCGGACGGCGAGCGACTGCAGGACGACGATGCGCGTCGCCGCATCGAGGACCCGTCGCGCGACGCGGCTCCGATGGATGTCGCGGTACACGTCGGTGCCCGTGAGCGCCACGATGAGCGGCGTCGTGCCGTGGCGCGACTGGACGCGGAGCGCTGCGGCGCCGCTCTTGCGCGCGTGGAGCGCGATCACGAGGTCCGGTCGCGAGCGGCCGGGCGCGTGGCGGACGGCGACGCGGTGTCCGAGGCGTCGCAGGATGCGCGCCCAGCGGAGCGCGGTCACGCGATTCCCCTGTCGCGAGCCCGGACGCGCGGGGCAGAGGACGAGTATGGTCACGCGGGCCCACTATGCTACGGCTCGAGGCCGTGATGCAGCCGCAGGCGCAGCCGGACGCCGAGGCGCTCATCGCGTGGCATCACGATGCTCGCGCCCGCACCCGGGCGCTCGTCGCGGGCCTCGATGACGCGCAACTCATGGGCCCGCGTCTCGCCATCGTGAATCCGCTCCGCTGGGAGGTCGGCCACGTCGGCTGGTTCCAGGAGTACTGGGCCCTCCGCCACGCGCGCGGCGAGCCGGCGCTCCGCGCCGACGCCGACGGCCTCTACGATTCCGCGCAGGTCGCGCACGACGTCCGCTGGGACCTGCCCCTGCCCTCGATGGCGGGGACGCTCGGGTACCTCGAGACGGTGCTCGCCCGCGTCGTCAAGCACCTCGCCGTGCGCGAGCCGTCGCCCGCCGAGCGGTACTTTCACCTGCTCGCGATCTTTCACGAGGACATGCACGACGAGGCGTTCACCTACACCCGCCAGACGCTCGCCTACCCCGCGCCGGCGCTCGACGCGGCACCGCCGGCCCGCGCATGCGGTCCGCTCTCCGGCGACGTTCGCGTCCCCGGCGGCACGTTCCTGCTCGGTGCGAGCCCGGAGGCGCCCTTCGTCTTCGACAACGAGAAATGGGCCCACGCCGTGGAGATCGCGCCGTTCGCGATCGCGCGTGCGCCGGTGACCAACGTCGAGTTCGCCGCGTTCGTCGACGACGGCGGCTATCGTCGCCGCGAGCTCTGGTCGGCGGCCGGCTGGACGTGGCGCAGCGCGGTCGGAGCGGAGCACCCCGTCTACTGGCGACGCACGCCGGCGTCGGGCTGGGAGCGCCGGTGCTTCGATCGCTGGCTCCCGCTCGCGCCGCACGAGCCGGTCATCTTCGTCTGCTGGTACGAGGCGGACGCCTACTGCCGCTGGGCGGAGCGGCGTCTCCCGAGCGAGGCGGAATGGGAGGCGGCCGCGGCCGGCGAGCCGACGGCCGATGGCCGCGCGCTGGCGCCTCGCACGCGGGTCTACCCCTGGGGCGACGACTCGCCGACGGCGGCGCGAGCGAATCTCGACGGCCACGCGCTCGGGTGCGTCGACGTCGCGGCGCTGCCCGACGGTGACAGCGCCTTCGGCTGCCGGCAGATGATCGGCAACGTGTGGGAGTGGACGGCGACGGACTTCCAGCCGTATCCGGACTTCGTCCGCGATCCGTACGCCGAGTACTCGGCCCCGTGGTTCGACACGCACAAGGTGCTCCGCGGAGGCTGCTGGGCGACACGGGCGCGCCTGCTGCGGAACACGTGGCGGAACTTCTACACGCCCGATCGTCGCGACGTCTTCGCCGGCTTCCGCGTCTGTCGCCCGTAACGACGCGCTGCTGCGACGCGTCGAAGCGGGCACGACGCCGTCGTTCGAGGCCAACGGCGACGGCGGGTGCACGGCAGCGCCGGCAGCGGCTCGGCACGGAACCTGCTCGATTCGAAGATTCTACATCCTGCTCTGGCTGCTCGGTGTGCCGCTCGGTCTCATCATCAGCGCGGCGCCTGAGTCGACTCACGGCAAAGACGGGATTGCAGAGTGCAGCTTCCCCAACGCTAATCGGGGAGCGCTCAACGGGGAGGGATGACATGGACGCCATCGAGCTCATCATGAAGGACCATGACCGCGTCGAGGAGCTCTTCGCCCGCTTCAAGGGCGGCGGCGGGTTGACCGGTCTCGTGCGGCGCGTGACGGGCAACGTCCCCGCACGCGAGCGGCGGACGGCCGTCGAGCACATCTGCCGCGAGCTCGACGTGCACACCCGGGTCGAGGAGGAGATCCTCTATCCCGCGGCGCAGGCGACCGCCGACACCGAGGTGCAGCGCCTCGTCGCCGAATCGCTCGCCGAGCACACGCGCGTCAAGGAGCACGTCGCGTGGCTCCGCGAGCATCACGCGGAGGCGTCCGACGAGGACATCGACGCCCGGATGAGCGCCCTCGAGCAGGACGTCCAGCACCACGTGTCCGAGGAAGAGAACGACATGCTGCCGCGACTCCAGGAGCTGCTGTCGGAGTCGGACCGCGCCTCCCTCGGCCGGC
>VBKG01000371.1 GCA_005879585.1 Deltaproteobacteria bacterium
ACAAGACGCCAGACACGTCGCGAACGGACGTCTGGCAAACAGCGCAACGAATGCCACATGCAGTGGAACCAGAATCATGCAGGAGAGCTCGGCGGTGATCGCCGCCGCCAGAGCGGCGGACGCGACCGCTGCGGCGCCTGCTCCTCCTGACTCCGCCAACAGCGCAACGCTCGCGTAGTACAGGGCGAGCGGCAGCGGCAGAATCGTTGCCTTCGTCAGCACGTGCAGCCGCATCGTGACTGCGATCGGCTGCAGGTACCACAACAACAGCAACAGCGCCGCAGCCGGCGACACATACCGCCGCGCGATCCACCACGAGACCGCTGCGGAGAATATCAGTAGCGCAAGGAAGACGATCTGTACCGACTTCAGACCGCTTCCCGTCCTCAGCGCGTACGAGATGAGGCGAATGAACGCCCTCCCATTGTGTAGCCCCAATACCTGCTGCGCGGCGTTCTCGGTGCCGCGCGCCGGACAGTTCCCCAGCTCGACACACGCGCGAGCCAGCGTCACGTCATCGGCGGTATCCGCGTCGGCGATCTGATACGCGAAGACCCAGTACACTGCGGTCGCGCTCAGCAACAGGAATGCTCCAAGCGTCAACACCGGCTGAACTGCGCGAGGCATCGGTCAGGATCCGAAGGAGAGCTCGGTACCGACGAGATGATTTCTCTCGCGGTCAGGTGGCCGTGACCCGGCCCCACCAGCACGTCTCACAGCGCAGCACGCGGTACGGGATGAGGCTGACAACGATCGAACGGCGGGAGGTTCATGCCGCCATCATGCCGGCGCGCCGGCGCAGGCGCTTGATGTGCGTGAAGGTCCGTCTCAACCGGCGCCCCCCGCGCGCGACCTGTATCAGAGTCGCCCCCGGCGCGTCCATAAAACGACGCCCGATGTCCCTCCAACCGCCATCGGCGGGTCCATCCGAGAAAGCCGCCCTAGGCGTGCCCTAGGCGCTCTCATGTCCCGTCGGCCGTTCGGGTGGATCGGAACCAGCACCGGCGTTGAGGCGACCGACGGCGCTCAGCCAACGACGCTCCCCTGCCATCACGATGCCATGCTAGCCTGGGACAGCACCCTACTCACCATTTCCCGTTGACTCCGGCGCTTCGGCCTCGATATGGTGGCCCCTCCATACTCGGAGGGGAGTATGCACGTATCGCTCAAGCAGGTGGGATCGGCGGCCCAGCACGTGGTTCCGATGGCGCGTCAAGCGCCGCGGTTGGCCCGTTTTGCGCTCGCCCGCCTCACGGGCCGGAAGTTTCCCCTCATGGTGACCATGTCCCTCACGGACAAGTGCAACTTCCGGTGTATCTATTGCCATCTGCCGCAGATGAACCGCGATGAGATGAGCACCGCCGACTGGCACCGCGCCATCGACGAGCTGGCGGACGCCGGGATGATGCGCGTCAGCATCATGGGCGGCGAGCCGCTGGTGCGCAAGGACGTCGGCGAGTTGGTCGACCACCTGAAGGCGCGCGGCATCAACGTCGCGATGAACACCAACGGCTGGTATTTCCGGGACAAGATCGACGTCGTCGCCAAGCTCGATCTGGTCTGCATCACGCTCGACGGGCCACAAGGGCACAACGATGGGCAGCGTCATCCGGGCGCGCACGATCGGGTGCTCGAGGCGATTGATCTCGCCAAGTCGCGCGGCGTGAAGGTCATTACCATGACGGTGATGACCAAGGGCGGCATCGACATCGTCGATTACGTGCTGCACGTCGCACGCGCCAAGGGTGTCCGCTCGTTCTTCCAGGTCGAGCACGACGCCGAAGGCGATCCGAACAAGACCATCGGCCCGAGCATCTCCGACGACGGGATTGCAGAGGTCGCCCAGCACCTCCTGAGACGCAAAAAGGAAGGCTGGCCGGTGGGTCCCTCGAAAACCTTCCTCAAGCAGCTCGCCGGCTATGGCAATCACGGCCAGCGGCGCTTCTACAGCTGCAACGATTGCTTCGCATCGCGGTATTTCCTGTCGATCACGCCGACCGGGTTCGTCGTGCCGTGCCCGCTGACCTTTCGCAGCGAACCGCCGCTCAACGGCCGCCAGCTCGGCTTCGCGAAGGCCTTCGAGATGCTTGCCCAGCCGCAAGACGCCGGCTGCGGCTGCAACCCGACCACGGAGCTGAACTACCTCCTGCATTTCCGGCCGGAGGCGATTTTCAACGCCCTCGAATTCGCCTGACTGCCGCTCGCGCGCTTTTCACTCCGGCGCGATGTGACTGACGCGGCGGACGGCGGATCTGAGGGAGACGTTGAGCGCGTCGAACAGGACGCGCGCGTCGAAGTCCAGGATGTGGTTCACTTCGTGCGTCGGCACGCACGAGCAGCCTGGACCCGTGGGCGCACCCAGCTCGTGGAAGGCGCGGACATAGCCCCGAGCGCGGCCGTTGCCGCGCTCGACCTGCGCCCGGGTGAAGATGCAATGCGACACCGTGCCATCGCTGAAGACATACCCGAAGTAACTGCCCGCATGGCAATGGTCGCACGTGATCAGGTACCGCTCGGCCTCCTGGCGCTCGAGCGCCGCGTAGGAATTGCCGACCGGTAGCCCTCTCCGCTTCAAATCGCCCAGGTGGCGTGCGAGTCGGCCGACGCGAGCTTGACTCAATTCGGGTGAAATCGGCTGTCGCACGTCCATGTGCTTGTCATGCTCGAGCTGGAAATAGGCGCGGATACCGTGCGCGCGCGCCACCTCGAGTACGTGATCCACATGGTCGATGCCGGCAGGGGTTACGACCGTCATGGTCACCACCGGGACCTGGTGTTGCCGCAACACCTCGATGGCGCGGATGACGCGTGCATACGATCCCGGATGCCGCTGGCGATCATGTATCTCCTCGGGCCCATCGAGGGTCACGCACACCAGGTCAAGCGGTCCGATGTCGTCGATCCGTTCAGCGACTAGCCAGCCGTTCGTGTTCAATGAAGCGTGCACACCCCGGCGTTTCAGGTGGCGGACGATCTCACCGACGTCCTTACGGAGCAGCGGCTCGCCGCCCATGATACTGGCGCGACCCATCCCGCCCGCTCGCAACTCGTCGATGGCCGCCAGCCACTCGGCGGTGCTCATCTCGTCAATCTGCTGCAAGGGGATCTCGCAATAGGTGCAGCGAAAATTGCAGCGGTTGGTCAGCGACAGCGTCATCTGGAACGGACTCTTCTCGTGCAGGAGACGGCGCATGCCAAGCTTGACGATCGGCAGCGCATGGCGCGCCGCCCGGCTCACCGGGCCGGCACTCTTTGACAGCATGACCTAAGCCCCCATGCGCCACGCGGCATAGAGCGCCGCGCCGAACACGACGGCCCACCACCGCTGGATGACCCGCAGGCGTGCGGCCTCACGGGTCTTCAGTCGCGGCCATGACAGCAACAACGGAAACGCAACGACGAAGATCATGCTGGCGATTGCAACTACGGGTACGACCGCGGCTCGGGGCACGATGTGCGCCGCGGCTATCGTCGCGCCGAGACCGGCGAATGCCGCCATCAAGGCCGTCCAGCGCGGCCCCAGCGTCAACCACGTGGTGCGGATGCCGCTGGCACGATCCTCGAACTGATCACCCGCCTCATGCATCAGCTGGTTTTGCAGCAGCAACGTCGCATAGACGAGCGCTACGTATCCGAAACCAGCCGGCAAGGTTGCGCTCGACATGCCGAAGAACAGCATCAACGTAAAACCGGCAGCGTTCGTCAGGCTACCGGCGACCGGGACAGATTTGAGACGCGGACCGATCGAGTAGACCACACCGAGCACCAGGCACGACAGGATCGCGAGCCGCGCCGGCACGGGGCTCACCGCCGCCAGGGCAAGGCTGAGAACCAGCAGCACCGCAAGTGAGTACTGGTATCCTGCCGCCCCGGCGATGATCAGGGGATTCTTGCGCCCGTCGCGGTCGACTTGGCGATCGGAAACGGAGTTCAACAAGAATCCGAAGGCGAGGATGACGAACGCGCTTGCCACCCCGCGCCCCGCGGCGAGCCAGGCGCGGCCACGCGGCGCATACAGGTCGAAAGTTGCCAGGGGCACCGGGAGCATGTGAATCCAATCCCGCACCCGATACAGGCGAAGCAGGTCGCGTATCGTTCGACGGAGGGCCGGACGCACGGACACCGCGACAGGGGGCGGCTCGTGGCTCGCATCCGGGCAGGCAGATGCAGAGTGGAGGCGCCGCTTCTCGACCGCTCCAATCACGATTTCGAACTCCTACTACCTCGGCGGGAACCGAATCAAGGCGGAGGCCGCGCCTGAGCCTAGCAACGGACGAAGTCGCTGTGCGATTGCCTCTCCGATCAGCATGTTGCCGTCTCGGGAGAAATGTCCGCCGTCGCTCTTGGCGGCATCGGCCTCCAGATCGGTGATCACGTCGCCCGCATCGATCCAAGGTACGCCGATTTCCTTCATGAACGCGCAGACCTCGCTGAATCGGTGGACCTCGTCGCGCTGACTCGGGGTCGGCTGCCTTCCATGCTGGACCGTCTGGATGAGCTTGGTCGGGACGAGGAGCACCAGAACCGGCCG
>VBKG01000320.1 GCA_005879585.1 Deltaproteobacteria bacterium
CGACGTCGGCGCGGCCTCCGCTTACCCGCCCTCGGCGCTCAGGGCGGCGCGGCCGTGATGAGCGCTGCGGCCGGACCGGTAGCAGCCGCGCCGGGCGCCGACACCACCCGCGTGCCGCGGAAGCGCTCGGTCACCTGGAGCGTCACCGTCACGCCGCGCACGCGGGTGGACGCGGTGATCGTGGCGCCGCCGCGAAGATGCGCGAGGTCGGGGAGAAGCTTCACCCAGGAGCGGTAGACGCCGAGCCGCAGGTGACGCCCGACGCAGTCGTCGAGCGCGGCCGACACCGCGGCCAGGTTGGTCGCCTTCAGGACGAGGCGGCCGCGGCGCCCCGGCACCGTCACGCCCACCTCGTCGGGAAACTCGCGTCCGGTCTCGGGGCACACGCCGTTCGGTGCCCGGTACGAGCCGTCGGCGCCGAGCACGAGGACGCCCGTCAGCCGCCGCGTGGCGTGCGCGCTCCTGCCCGCGGCCGACGCCGTGGCCGAGACCTGGCCGGTGATCGTCCAGCAGGACAACGGATGGCTCACGCAGCGGCCGTCCGCGCCACAGATGTCCTCGGTACAGGCGTCGCCATCGACGCAGTCGGCATTCGTGTGGCAGCAGCCCGGCACGCGGCGCGACGTGCAGCCGAGCACCGCATCGCAGTACTCCTCGGTGCATGGATCGCCGTCGTCCCGGCAGACGGTCGGTTGACTGAAGTCGCAGCGGCCGTCGTGGCAGAGGTCGGCCGTGCACGGGTTACCGTCCTCGCAGTCGATGGCGCCCGGCTCTCCCGTACACACTCCGGCCCGGCAGCCGTCGGCGAACGTGCATGCATCGCCATCGTCGCATGGCGCGCCGTCGCGGCGGGCGCGCATGACGCACGTGCCCGTCGCCGGGTCGCACGCGGCTGCCTGACACTGTCCGGTGGCGTCGCACGGGGTGACGACGGCACCGATGCAGACGCCGCCCTCGCAGTGGCCGGCCGCGCTGCAGGCGTCGCCGTCGTCGCACGCGGCGCCGTCGTCGCCCGGCTCGCACGTACCGTTGCCGACATGAAAGCGAATGGAGCCGAAGAGCGCGGCGGCGCCGCCCTCGCAGTGCTGCTCGAAGTCCGCGGAGAACGTCGTCACCGCGCCGTCCGGTGCGTAGACGACGTCGAGCACCGTGAAGCGCCCGGTGAGCGTGTTGCAGCCGCGCCCGTCGCCCGCGAGCACGCGGCTGCCTGACACTGTCCGGTGGCGTCGCACGGGGTGACGACGGCACCGATGCAGACGCCGCCCTCGCAGTGGCCGGCCGCGCTGCAGGCGTCGCCGTCGTCGCACGCGGCGCCGTCGTCGCCCGGCTCGCACGTACCGTTGCCGACATGAAAGCGAATGGAGCCGAAGAGCGCGGCGGCGCCGCCCTCGCAGTGCTGCTCGAAGTCCGCGGAGAACGTCGTCACCGCGCCGTCCGGTGCGTAGACGACGTCGAGCACCGTGAAGCGCCCGGTGAGCGTGTTGCAGCCGCGGCCGTCGCCCGCGACCGAGAGGCCCGGACCGACGGGCGTCTGGAAGGGAAACCGCGTGGCGCCCTCGTACGCGCCGGGCGCGAGCGGCGCACCGAGCGGTGCGGCGAAGTCGAGCGACCACGCGCCCCGCTGACCGGCCGACACGCTCACGCTCACGCCGTTGTCGAAGTTGCTGCGGGCGTCGAACGCGGCGTCGTCGGCCGTGAACCGCTGCGGGACGCCCTGGCCGATGTAGTCGCCCGGCATGCTGTCGAAAAAGAGCAGGTCGGCCGCCCGGGCGGTCCCGCCGAGAGACGCGACGCCCAGGAGCGCGGCCGCCGCGAGCCGGAACGTCATCGCCGCGGCTGCTACTCCCGCGGCGTCGAGCGTGTCAAGAACTCTTCGGCGGGGGTCCGACTTCGCGGATGAGCGCGAGCAGCCCCTCGTGCAGGACGCCGTTCGACGCGATCATCCCGGGGCGGAGCGGCGACGGCTGGTTGAAGACGAGCGGCCGGCCCTCGAGGTCGGTCGCGCGGCCGCCCGCCTCCTCGACGAGCAGCGACCCGGCGCAGATGTCCCACTCGTTCTTCGGTGTGAGCGTGAAGGTGGCATCGCCGGCGCCGCTCGCGATCTCGGCGAGCTTGAATGCGACGCTGCCCGTCAGCTTCACGTGCACGCGCGGCTTGAACGCGTCCCATTCGCCGCGCTTGTCCTCGGAGCGGCTGGCGAGCACCTCGGCATCGGGCACGCGCGCCGTCCTGCTCACGCGCGCGCGTTTGCCGTTCATCGTCGTGCCCTCGCCGCGCACGGCGGCATAGAGCCGATCCGCGGCCGGGTTGTACTCGACCGCCACGACCGGCCGTCCGTCCTCGACGAGCGCCACGCAGACGCAGAACTCGGGGATGTGCTGGATGAACTCCTTCGTCCCGTCGAGCGGGTCGACGACCCAGACGCGCCGGTGCGCGAGCCGCTCGTGCGAGTCCGCGGTCTCCTCCGACAGCCAGCCGTCGTCGGGGAACGCGTCCTCCACCATTCGATGGATGCAGCCGTTGGCCTCGAGGTCGGCGAGCGTGACCGGATTGTCGGGCCCCTTCTCGCGCGACGCGATGCCGGGCACGTAGTAGCGCAGCACGATGGCGCCGGCCTCGCATGCCGCGCGGACCGCGACGTCACGCTCGCGGGCGAACGTGCTCACGACCGTCGCTTGAGGCCGCCGTCGGGGCCGAAATCGTGCGCCTGATGATACTCGCGGACGAGGCTCTCCATGAGCGCGTCCCGCCGCTCGTAGAGCCGCTTCGGCTTGCGCGGGGGATGTTCGGCGAGCGCGTACGCCGTCAGCAGCGGCAGCGCGATCGTCGAGTCGCAGTAGCAGACCACCGTGTCGGGGAGCTTCTCCGGGTCGACCTTGCCCCAGCTGACGGCCTCGCTCGGCGTCGCGCCGGAGAGGCCGCCCGTGTCGACGCGCGCGTCGGTGAACTGCACGTAGTAGTCGTGCCCCTTCTCCTCGATGCCGAGGACCTCCTGCACCTGGGGCTCGGTCTGGAGGACGAAGTTCTTGGGCGAGCCGCCGCCGAGGATCAGCACGGCGCTCTTGCCGCCCGACCGCTTCGCGCCGAGGACGATCGCCGCGGTCTCGTTCACGTCGCGCGACACGTCGATCTTGAGCTTGCAGCCCTCGATGGCGAGCGCGGCGACGTTCATGCCGATCGAGCTGTCACCCGGTGACGACGTGTACACCGGCACGCCGTGCTCCCACGCGGCCGCGACCAGCGACTTCCGCGCGAGTCCGAGCGCGCGCTGCCGCTCCGCCACGACGCGGCCGATCAGATAATGGAACTCGGCGGTCCCCATCTCGCGCTGGAACTCCGGCGCGAAGAGGATCTTCCGGTAGAACGCGTCCGTGTCGAGCAGGACGGCGTAGTCGAAGACGATGTCGTAGATGCGGACGACGCCGTCGGCCCGCAGCGCCACGTCGTCGAGGTCCGGCCGCCCCCGATGCATCGTGAGGCCGATGCCGAAGTGCGTGTCGTGGTAGAGGTTGGCGCCGGTCGAGACGATCCAGTCGACGAAGCCCGCCTCGATCAGCGGGATCAGGCACGACATCCCGAGACCGGCCGGGGTCAGCGCGCCGCTCAGGCTCACGCCGATGGTCACGTCGTCCTCGAGCATGCGGCGCACGAAGAGCTGCGCCGCTTCGCGCAGGCGAGCGCCGTTGTACGCGAGCAGCGCGCCGTCGACGAGCTCGCGGACGGTGGTCGCGCCGGTCACCGGGCGTGGGTCGATCCGCGCCCCGGCCAGCAGCCGCTTCATGCCGCCCACGCGACTCTCCGTACCATTTTGCGACGCATTTTCAAAAGCGAATGCGCTTGACGGGCCGAGGCAGAGCTTCTACGCAGTCGGCGTGCGCGCGCTCGCGGTGATGGTCGCGACGGTCGGTGGCGTCGGCTACGCGCCCGTCGCGTCGGGGACCGTGGGCTCGCTCGTCGCGTTGCCGCTGCTGCCGCCGCTCGCGGCGCTCCGTGGCTACGCGCCCTGGGCGTACGCGGTGCTGCTCGTCGCGCTCGTCGGCATCGCGATCTGGGCGGCGGATCGCGCCGAGGACGTGCTCGGCGCGGAAGACCATCCGCACATCGTGATCGACGAGGTCGCAGGCCTCGTCGTCGCGGGCATCGTGCTGCCGGGCACCTGGCTCGCGGCGGCCGTGGCGTTCGTGCTGTTCCGGCTCTTCGACGTGGTGAAGCCCTTCCCGGCGCGGCAGATCGACGCCAGCGTCGAGGGGGGGCTCGGCGTCGTCGGCGACGACCTCGTGGCGGGTCTCTACGCCGGGCTCGTCACGCGAGTCCTCCTCGCGGTCGTATGATCGAGCGCGTCGCCATCCTGTCGACGGGCGACGAGCTCACCACCGGGCGGATCACCGACACCAACGCCAGCTGGATCGCCGACCAGCTCTTCGGCCTCGGGCTCGACGTCGTCGCGGTGCTCACCGTCGGCGACTACCCCGACCGCCTCGCCTGGGCATGGCAGCGGGCGCTCGAGCTGGCCGACGTCGTCATCTCGACGGGCGGCATCGGGCCGACCGCCGACGACCTGACCAACGAGACGGTCGCACGCGTGCTCGGCGTGCCGCTCGCCCTGGACCGCGACTCCGCCGACCGCATCCGCCAGCTGTTCGCGGCGCTCGGCCGCGACATGCCCGAGAACAACCTGAAGCAGGCGCTGCTGCCGCAGGGTGCCGTCGTCGTCCCGAACCCCATGGGCACCGCGCCCGGCTATCGGATCGAGGCGCGTGGCCGTCATCTGGTCGTCCTCCCCGGCGTGCCGCGCGAGATGAAGGTCATGATGGAGGAGACGGTGCTGCCGTGGCTGCGGACGCTGCGCGGCGGCGACGTATACCTGTCGCGCATCTTCCAGACCTTCGGCCTCACCGAGTCGGCGCTCGACGAGATGGTCGCGGGCGCGGTCGATCCGTCGGAGGCGCGCGTCTCCTTCCGCGCGAGCTTCCCGGAGATCTCGCTGCGCATCGTGGTCCACGGCGCACCCGAGACCGCGGCGGCCCGGCTCGAGACGCTCGCGGCGCGCATCCGCGCGCGCATCGGTCCCTACGTGTTTGGCGAGGGACCGGTGACGCTCGAGGAGGTCGTCGGCGGATTGCTCGCCGAGCGCGGCCTCACGCTCGCGCTAGCCGAATCCGTAACGGGCGGGCTCGTCGGACACCGCGTGACCAACGCCCCCGGCAGCTCGGCATACCTCCGTGGCGGCGTCGTCGCGTACGGCAACGGCGCCAAGCGCGAGCTGCTCGGCGTCCGCCAGGAGACCCTCGACGCGCACGGCGCGGTCAGCGAGGAGGCGGCGACGGAGATGGCGGCCGGCGCACGGCGCGTGTTCGGCACGGACCTCGGACTCGCCACCACCGGGATCGCGGGCCCCGACGGCGCGACCGCCGAGAAACCTGCCGGGACGCTGTGGGTCGCGGTCGCCACCGCCAGCGGCACGACGGCGCGCCGCTACCAGCTCTGGGGCACGCGCGACTGGATGAAGCTCCTCGCCTCCCAGATCGCGCTCGACTGGCTCCGTCGCCATGCGCTCGGGCTGCCGCTCGCGGACTCGCAGCTCTTCCGGCCGCGATCCCGCTGACGGCGCGTGCGCTGCTTCGTCGCGATCGAGCTCCCGGACGACGTCCGAGCCGCCCTCGCACGCTCGCAGGCGTCGCTCCGGCAGCGGGCGCCGCGCGCCGATCTCCGCTGGGTCGACGCGGCCGGGCTGCACGTCACGCTCAAATTCCTCGGCGAGGTGGCGGAGGACCGGCTCTCGGCGCTCACCGACGCGCTCCGGGCCGCCGTCGCGCCGCACGCCGCTCTCGCGCTCGCCGTCGCCGGGCTCGGCGGCTTCCCGAGCCTCGGCCGTCCGCGCGTCCTGTGGGCCGGCATTCCGACTGGCGTCGCGGAGCTCGGCCGCCTCGCCGCCGCCGTGGAGAGGGCACTCGCCCCGCTCGGGTTCCCACCCGAGAGCCGTCCCTTCCGCGGCCACGTGACGATCGCCCGCGTCCGCTCGCCGCGCGGGATCGGACGAATCGCGGCGGCCATCCGGGCCGGCGGCGACGTCGATTTCGGACGCTGGACGGCGACCGACGTGGTCCTCTTCCAGAGCCGGCTCCGTCCGAGCGGCGCGGTCTACGAGCCGCTCGCCAGGTTCGCGCTGGCGAACCATAGCTGAAAAAAGGCAACGCCGGCGCTGGAGAGTCGGCCGCCGCGAGGGTAAAGTGTTGCATGTCTCTGACACACCGGCGGGGGGAGGGCCTCACATGGCGATCGACGTGAACCGCGAGCGGGCGATCGATCTCGCGCTCAGCCAGATCGAGAAGCAGTTCGGCAAGGGCGCGATCATGCGGCTCGGCGAGGCGGCGCTCTCCAGCGACATCCCCGTGCTGCCGACCGGCTCCCTCGGCCTCGACATCGCGCTCGGCGTCGGCGGCATCCCGCGCGGCCGGGTCGTCGAGATCTACGGCCCCGAGTCGTCGGGCAAGACGACGCTCGCCCTCCAGCTGATCGCCGAGGGTCAGAAGCGGGGCGGTATCTGCGCCTTCATCGACGCGGAGCATGCGCTCGACATCAACTATGCGCGCAAGCTCGGCGTCCGGAGCGAGGACCTGCTCATCTCGCAGCCGGACAACGGCGAGCAGGCGCTCGAGATCGCCGACACGCTCGTCCGCTCGGGCGCGATCGACGTGCTGGTCATCGATTCGGTCGCCGCCCTGGTCCCGCG
The DNA here is from genome assembly GCA_005879585.1 of Deltaproteobacteria bacterium. Classification (GTDB taxonomy): domain Bacteria; phylum Desulfobacterota; class Binatia; order DP-6; family DP-6; genus DP-3. The sequence goes on from VBKG01000320.1 coordinate 6,734, forward strand.
CGCGGAGATCGAGGGCGACATGGGCGACCCGCAGATGGGCCTGCAGGCGCGGCTCATGTCGCAGGCGCTCCGCAAGCTGACGGGCACCATCTCCAAGTCGCGGACGATCGTCGTCTTCATCAACCAGATCCGCATGAAGATCGGTGTCATGTTCGGCAACCCGGAGACCACCACCGGCGGCAACGCGCTCAAGTTCTACGCCTCGGTGCGGCTCGACATCCGCCGCCTCGGCGCCATCAAGCACGGCGACGCGGTGATCGGCAGCCGCACCAAGGTGCGGGTCGTCAAGAACAAGGTGGCGCCGCCCTTCCGCGAGGCGGAGTTCGACATCATGTACGGCACCGGCATCTCGAAGGAGGGCGAGCTGATCGACATCGCCGCCGAGCAGGGCATCGTCGAGAAGACGGGCGCCTGGTACGCCTTCGGCGGCGACCGGATCGGCCAGGGCCGCGAGAACGCGCGCGACTTCCTGCGCGAGCATGCGGAGGTCGCGGCGACGATCGAGGCGAAGGTGCGCGAGAAGTTCGGCTTGAAGGCCGACGCCGCGCCGGCCGCGGCGGAGGGCAACGGGGCGAGTGCAGAAGGGGCGCCGGCGGGGGAACCCGTCCGGCGGGGGAGGGGCGGAAAGGAATAGGACGTGGAGCTGGATGGGATCCTGCGTGAAGGGGTCGGGCGAGAGGCATCGGACATCCACCTGAAGGTCGGCGCAGCGCCGATCTTCCGCGTGAGCGGCAGGCTCGTGCCGTGGGAGGGACAACCCCCTCTCGCGCGCGACGACATGAACCGCCTCTGCGAGTCGCTGCTCAGCGACTTTCACCGGCAGCGGCTGCGTGAGGCGCTCCAGGTGGACATCGGCTACGGCCACCCGGAGCTCGGCCGTTTCCGCGTGAACGTGTTCTTCCAGCGCGGCGAGCCGCAGGCGGCGCTGCGCCTTGTCCCGGCGCGGGTGCGCGACATCCAGGAGCTGAAGCTCCCGCCTGTCGTCGAGCGCATCGCGGCGGAGCGGCGCGGCCTCGTGCTGGTGACCGGCACGACGGGCAGCGGCAAGTCGACCACGCTCGCCTCGATGATCAACCACGTGAACCGCACCGCCGACCGCCACATCATCACGATCGAGGACCCGATCGAGTACCTCCACCACGACGACAAGTCGGTCATCAGCCAGCGCGAGATCGGCGTCGACTGCACCACGTTCGCCGCCGGCCTGAAGGGCGCGCTCCGCCAGGATCCCGACGTCATCCTCGTCGGCGAGATGCGTGACCTCGAGACGATCGAGACGGCGATCATGGCGGCCGAGACCGGCCACCTCGTGCTCTCCACCCTGCACACGCTCGACGCGACGGAGACCGTCACCCGCGTCATCTCCGCGTTCCCCGACCACCAGCGGGACCAGGTACGCCTCATCCTGTCGAACATCCTGAAGGGCGTCGTCAGCCAACGCCTCGTACCGCGGGCCGACGGCCACGGCATGGTGCCGGCCGTCGAGGTGCTCGTATCGACCGCGCTCGTCCGCGAGTGCATCGCCGTCGCCGAGCGGACGCGCGAGATCCGTGACGCCATCGCGCGCGGCTACACGAGCTACGGCATGCAGACCTTCGACCAGTCGCTCATGGCGCTCTGGCGCGAGGATCTGATCACCTTCGAGGAGGCGCTCGCGCAGTCGTCCAATCCCGACGACTTCGCGCTCAAGGCGCGCGGCATCTCCTCCACCAGCGACGGCCGCTGGGACGACTTTGACCGCAAGGAAAAGGACGCCCCGCGAGAGCGCCTCAAGGTCGACCGCTTCTAGCGACCCGGGGACGCCGACCCCCCTCGACGTGGCCGCGCGCCTCCTGGCGCGCGCGCCGCGCACCGAGGCGGACCTCACGGCTCGGCTCGTGCGCCTGGGTTACCGGCGCGAGACCGCGGACGCCGCCGTGGCGCGCTGCCGCGAGCTCGGCTGGGTGGGCGACGCGGCCTATGCGAACGACCGGGCGCGGGCGCTCCGCGCCCGCGGCGCCGGAAGTCTCAAGATCGCCGCCGACCTCGCTGCGCGGGGTTTGTCCGAGGCGCTCGTCGAGGCCGCCATCGTGGACTCGCTCGCCGGTGAGCGGGAGCACGACTGGGCCCGGCGTCTGCTCGAGCGGCGGCGGCTCGGCCACACTGCGGCACGGTCGCGCGCCTGGAGCCTTCTCCAGCGCCACGGCTTCCCCGACGAGGTCGTCGCCGAGCTGCTCGGCAACGGCGAGTAGGACCCGAGCCGGCGCGCCGGCAGGCGTTCGGACCCGAGATCGCATCGACCCGGGTCAGCGCGTCGACGTCGAGCGCATCGTGCACGAGCACGTTCAGGATAGTCGTCGAGGCCGGCGCCCCACCCCGTCCGCGCGAGGCAGGAGACGATGGCGAGAAGGACCGCCGCGGCGCGGAGGCGCGAAGTCTTCAGGTCAGCAGGCGCCGGCGCCGTCCACGACGCGCACCAGCGCGAGGAAGCGCGCGACGTAGTCGCGGCTCGCGGCCGGGAGCCGCCGGTCCTCGGCGAGCTGCCAGAAGCTCGCGCTCGGGTCGCCGCGCCGCGCCCGGTCGACGCGCCCTTCGCCGACGTTGTACGCCGCGAGCGCGAGCGGCCAGTCGCCGTAGTGCGCGTGAAGCACCGCGAGGTAGCGGGCAGCCGCACGCGTCGCCAGGTCGGGCTCGAGCCGCTCGTCACGCCGGCGGTTGACGACGAGGCCGAAGCGCCGCGCGGTCACCGCCTTCAGCTGCCAGAGCCCGCGGCTCCCCGTCCTGCTGAGCGCATCGGGGCCGAAGCTGCTCTCGATGGCCGGCAGCAGCGCGAGGCTCGACGGCAGGCCGCCCGCGCTGAAGACGTCGCGGAGATGCGGGAGGTACGCCGCGCCTCGCGCGAGGACCCGCGCGGTGTCGGCCGACAGCGGACGCTCGACGCGCAGACGACGCTCCCACTGGTCGATGACAGGGTGCGCGAAGCAGGCGAGGTCCATCCCGGCCGGCGCCTGCTCCGGTGGCGGCGCAGTCACCGGGACGTCGATCCGGATGGCCGGGGCGCAGGCCGAGAGAAGGAGCAGAAGGAGGGCCGCTGGACGCAAACGCACGCGGCCGCAAAAGCAATCGCTCTGCCAGTCGCCAGCGCCGCCGGTTGGACCGACGATCTCGTTTCAGCGCCGACTGAATGACGGCGCCGGCCATGCTTGAACGCACGCGGATGTCACACCTCCCACCAGCGCGGCAGCGACAGCACGGCAAGCCCGATGGCAGGCACGAACACGCCGGGCAGATCCACGAGCCAGTGGTCGGCGGCGAGGCGGCCGGCGAGCAAGTCGGCGACGTGCACGAGCGCATGAAGACTGTAGAACAGCGCGGTCGCGCGCAGCACGCCCGGATGGCGCCGCGCCGCCGGCGCGGCGGCCCACAACGCGACGCCGAGCGTGAGGAACGCCGCGCCGATGTCGCGCACGAAATGCGGGTTCAGCGGTCCGGTGTCGGGCACCTCGGCGGGCAAGCCGTGGTACCAGCTCGCCGGCGCGAGGAGCATCCACAAGCCGTTCGCCACGTTCATGGCGCCGAAGAGCCAGAAGAACGCGGACATGGCGCTCACGACCGCGCGGCCCCGCTCCGCACCTCGCGCTCGAGCTGCGCAAGCGCCCACTCGACGACCATGGCGCGCAGGCGAGCCTTGGACCCCGCGTACGCCGCCTGGTGGAGCGCGCAGAGGCGCGCGGCCGCCGCCGACGCCTCGTCCAGCAGCCGCTCGGGCGGCACGACGGCAGTCACGAGGCTTCGCTCGAGCGCGTCGGCGGGGAGATACGGACGCGCATGGAGGATCGCCTCGGTGTGCCACCGATGCGGCACGGCACTCTGTGCGACGATCATGGCCCACGTCGGCAACGTCAGTCCGATCGCAACCTCGTTCAGGTGCAGGCGGAAGGCGCCGTCGGCCGCGTAGCGGAGATCGCAGGCGAAGGCGAGCATCGCGCCGCCCGCGATCGCGTGGCCGCTGAGCGCCGCCACGGTCGGGATCGGAAACGTGAACACGCGGAGCATGGTGCGCCCGAAGCTGAGCAGCATGCGCTGCAGCTCGTCGGGCGCGAGCGTCGGCATGAGCTTCAGGTCGAGCCCGGCGGAGAAGTAGCCCGCGCGCCCCGTGATGACGACCGCACCCGGCTTCTCGCGCTCGGCGCGGTCGAGCGCGGCGCCGAGCGCTTCGAAGAAGGGCAGGCTCATCGCGTTCACCTTGCCGTCGTCGAGCGTGATCCGCGCGACGTTGCCGTCCACCGCGTACGAGATCCTGTCCGTCATGACGGCGTGTCATGGCACCTTCGAGGGGTTGACACCAAAGGCGAAGTAAAGGCGAATTAGGCGCATGTCCGCGGCCGCCGCCCTGCTCGACCAGCTCGGCCGGCCGGGGGACGTCCGCCTGGGGACGGCGCAGCCGGAGCCGATCCGCCGGCTGGCGACGGGGCTTTCCGGTCTCGACCGGACGCTCGGTGGCGGCCTGCCCCGCGGACGCGTCGTCGAGCTCGCGGGCCAGCGGAGCACCGGCCGGACGGGGCTCGCGTGCGCCGTCGCGGCGCATGCCACGCAGGCCGGCGAGACCATCGCCTGGATCGACGTGGACGACGCGCTCGAGCCCGCGGCGGTCGGCGCCGCCGGCGTGGTGCTCGCGCGGCTCCTCTGGGTGCGGCCACGCGGCGCTCCCGACGCGCTCCGCGCCGCCGACATCCTGCTCGGCGCGGGCGGCTTCGGTCTCGTGGTGCTCGACGCCGGGGACGGCGGCGGGCGGTGCTCGACCGCGATCTGGTCGCGGCTGGCGCGTGCCGCCGAGCGGAGCGGCACGGTCCTGCTGGTCGCCGCGTCGCGACGGCAAGCCGGCACGTTCGCGGCCGTCGGCCTCGAGATGGCGGGCCGGCGCGCGCGCTGGAGCGGCGGGCCGGAACGGCTCGCCGTGCTCGACGGCCTCGACACCCGCATCGTCGTCGCGCGGAACCGGATCGGGCGGCCGGGACAGTCGCTCGTCCTCCGACAGGCGTGCGCCTGACGGTGACGCGTGGCGCGCATCGCGTGCATCCTGGTTCCCGATCTGCCCGTGGCCGCGGCCTGCCGCGTCGACCCCGACCTCGTACGCCGGCCGCTCGTCCTCGTCGAGGCGACGGGGCCACATGCGCGCGTGGTCGCAGCCGGGCGCGCGGCCCGCGCGCGCGGTGTCCAGCCCGGGCGCCACACCGTGGCGCAGGCCCGCGCGCTCGCCGCCGATCTCGTCGTCCGCGCGCGCGACGCCGCCGCCGAGCGCTCCGCCGCCCGCGCGCTCGCCGAGGTCGCCGCCTCGCTCGCGAGCCGCGTCGAGACGGCGGCCGACGGCGCGGTCTACCTCGACGTCGACGGCGCCACGCATCTCGTCGCGAGCGAGCGCGCGCTCGCGACGGCGCTCGTCGCGCGCGCCACGCGCGTCGGTCTCGAGGCGCGCGTCGGCGTCGCCGCCGGCATGACGGTCGCGCGGCTCGCGGCCGAGCACGGCGACGGCACCGAGGTGGTGCCGGCCGGCGTTGAGCAAGGATTCCTCGCTCCCCTGCCGCTCGCCTGCCTGGGACCGCCGCCCGAGATCGCGAGCACGCTCCAGCGCTGGGGCGTCCATCGGCTCGGCGATCTCGCCCGCCTGCCCGCCGCCGAAGTCGCCACGCGGCTCGGCCCCGCGGGCGCGGCGCTCGTGCGTGCGGCGCGCGGGATCGACGAGCGGCCGCTCGCTCCCGAGCCGCTGCCCGCGGCGGTGGAGGAGGCGCTGGCGCTCGAGTACGCGCTCGACAACCTCGAGCCGCTCCTGTTCGTGCTGCGCGGCCTCGTCGAGCGTGCGCTCGCGCGGCTCGGTCTCGCGGGCATCGGCTGCGCGCGCGTCGATCTCGCGCTCGGCCTCGACGACCACGGCCGCGACGCCCGCACGCTGCCGCTCGGCGCGCCGACGCGCGACGTGAAGGCGATCCTCGGCTGCCTCCGGACCGACCTCGAGGCGCACCCGCCGTGCGCCGCCGTCGTGCACGTCGCGCTCACTGCGGTCCCCGACGCCGTCCGCGCGGTGCAGCTCGGTCTCTTCGTGCCGCCCGGGCCCGCCCCCGAGCGATTGGCGACGACGCTCGCGCGGCTCGCGGCGCTGTGCGGGCCCGCGCGCGTCGGGGCACCTGCCGTCGTCGATTCGCACCGGCCCGGCGTCGCGTGCAGCGTCCCGTTCACGCCCTCGCCGGCGGCGACGCCGGAGCGGCCGCCGGCGGACGGCGTCTGCCGGCTCGTCGTCCGCGCGCTCCGCCCGCCGCGTCCAGTGGAGGTGTTCAGCGAGCGCGGCGCGCCCGTGTTCGTCCGCGGCGACGGCCTCGGCGGCCGCGTGGTCGGCGCGGCCGGACCGTGGCGCATCGTCGCCGAGTGGTGGAGCGAGGACGGCATCGCGCGCGACTACTACGACCTCGAGCTGACCGACGGCGGCGTCTACCGGTGCTACCAGGAACGCGGTGGCTGGTATCTCGATGGCGTCTACGACTGAATGCCGGTCACCACACCGTCCGAACCAGTCCGGACCCGCGGATCCGCTCGTCACCGGTGATCAGCGGCACGTCGAGACGCACGGCGCTCGCCGCGATCAGGCGGTCGAACGGGTCGACGAGACGGGCGAGCCCGCGTGCTTCCCGGATGTCGTCCCACCCGAGGGGTTCGAGTGGCAGGCCCGGCAACCGGCTGATCAGCGCATGCCACTCGTCGAGATCCATCCGCATCGTGATGTGGCGTCGCTCGAGCAGCATCAGGATTTCGAACAAGCAGACGACGGGGACGTGGATGCGGTCGCGCTCCCCCTCGGCGCGCCGGAAGATGCGCGCCGCGCGGAGGCTCACGTCGGCGAGAGCACCGCTCGCAAAGAGCACGAGCGCGTGTGTGTCGGTTACGTACGTCACTTCACCGCCGCCGGGGGTGGCGGCGTGACCGCGCCGGCGTCGCATCGAGTGCAGTCAGCCACAGCTCGCCGAGACGGCGGCTCTCCGCGATCAGCTCCGTCGGGCTGCACGTCAACGTCAACGTGCCTTCGAGCGACATTCCGGACTTCGCGCGCCGACGCGGAACGGTCAGACGGGCATACTCCTCGGCCCCGATCAGCACGGCACGCTCGCGCCCGTAACGGCCGATCGGTACGGGACTGCCGCCGCGGGCGACGCGCTCGACGAGCGCGCTCAGCCGCCGACGGGCCTCGCTCACCGGAAGCGGTCGGCGACCCATTTGTGTTTGGTACATCACTGTTGGTCATCAGACAACCCTGATGCCGTCCGTCACCGACTACGTCGAGCTCCGCTGCCGGAGCGCATTCAGCTTCCTCGCCGGCGCCTCGCTGCCCGAGGACCTGGTCGACCGGGCGGCGTCGCTCGGCTACGACGCGCTCGCGCTCGGCGACCGGAGCGGCGTCTACGGCGCGCCGCGCTTCTTCACCGCCGCGCGCCGCGCCGGCATCCGCCCGCTCGTCGGCGCCGAGGTGGCCGTCGAGGGCGCTGGCCTCCTCTGGCTCCTCGTCGAGGACCGCGACGGCTACCGCAACCTCTGCCGGCTCCTCACCGCGGGCGCGCTCGGCCGGCCGAAGGGCGAGGCGCGCGTCGGCTGGGAGCAGGTCGAAGCGCACGCGCGCGGCCTCCACTGCCTCGCCGGTGGCAGCGAGGGCCCGCTCGCCGGGCCCGACGCCGCCGCCAACCTCGAGCGACTGCATGCCATCTTCGGCGAGCGGCTCGCCGTCGACGTCCACCGCCATCGAGAGCGCGCCGGCGAGCGGCTCGCACGCCGTCTCGCCGATCTCGCCGCGGCGCACCGCGTGCCCGTCGTCGCCACCAACGACGTCCGCCACGCCCGGCCGGAGGGCCGTGCGCTGCTCGACGTCCTCACCTGCATGCGGCTCGGGACGACGCTCGATGCCGCCGGCCGCCGGCTGCTGGCGAACGCCGAGCGCCATCTGAAATCGCCCGCGGAGATGGCGGCGCTCTTCCACGACATGCCCGGCGCGATTCGCGAGAGCCGGCGGATTGCCGAACGCTGCGCGTTCACGCTTGCCGACCTCGGCTACCGCTTCCCGGAGTTCCCGCTGCCAGCGGGCGAGACCCCCGTGGGTCATCTGCGCATGCTCGCCTATGCCGGCGCCCGCGACCGCTACCGGACGATCACGCCGCGCGTCCGTGCCCAGCTCGAGCACGAGCTCGGCATGATCGAGCGGCTCGACCTCGCCGGCTACTTCCTGATCGTCTGGGACATCGTCCGCTACGCGCGCGAGCGCGGCATCCTCTGCCAGGGGCGCGGCTCGGCGGCCAACAGCGCTGTCTGCTACGCGCTCGGCATCACCGCCGTCGACCCGATCGCGATGGACCTGCTGTTCGAGCGCTTCCTCTCCGAGGAGCGCGACGAGTGGCCGGACATCGACCTCGACCTGCCGTCGGGCGACCACCGGGAAGAGGTCATCCAGTACGTCTACCGCCGCTACGGCGAGCGCGGCGCCGCCATGACGGCCACGGTCATCAGCTACCGCACGCGGAGCGCGGTGCGCGAGGCCGGGAAGGCGCTCGGCCTCTCGCTCGAGCAGGTGGACCGGCTCGCGAAGCTGCTCCGCGCGCACGGCTGGAGCGACGAGCACGACGACCTCGCCGCCCAGCTCCGCAACGGCGGCGTCGACCCGGAGTCGCCACGCATCCCGCTGCTCGTCTCCCTCGTGCGGCAGATGCAGGGCCTGCCGCGCCACCTCGGGCAGCACACGGGCGGCATGGTGATCGCCGCCGGCCGGCTCGACGAGGTCGTGCCGCTCGAGCCCGCCGCGATGCCCGGCCGCAACGTCGTCCAGTGGGACAAGGACGACTGCGCGGACCTCGGGCTCATCAAGGTCGACCTCCTCGGACTCGGCATGCTCGCGGCGCTCGAGGAGGCGATCCCGCTGGTGCGCACGCACGACGGCGTCGAACTCGATCTCGCGCATCTGCCGCCCGACGACCCGAAGACCTACGCGATGATCCGGAAGGCGGACACGATCGGCGTGTTCCAGATCGAGAGCCGCGCCCAGATGGCGACGCTCCCGCGCATGAAGCCCGACCACTTCTACGACCTCGTCGTGGAGGTGGCGATCATCCGCCCGGGGCCGATCGTCGGGCAGATGGTGCACCCCTACCTCGCCCGCCGTGCCGGGCGGGAGCCCGTCCACTACGCCCACCCGGCGCTCGAGCCGATCCTCGCGCGCACGCTCGGCGTGCCGCTCTTCCAGGAGCAGCTCCTCCGCATGGCGATGGCGGTCGCGGGGTTCACCGCGGGCGAGGCCGAGGAGCTCCGCCGCGCGATGGGCTTCAAGCGCTCGGAGGCACGCATGCAGACGATCGAGGCGAAGCTCCGCGCCGGCATGGGTACGCAGGGCATCACGGGGCCCGTGCAGGACGAGATCGTCCAGCAGATCACGTCGTTCGCCCTCTACGGTTTCCCGGAGTCGCACTCGGCGAGCTTCGCGCTCATCGCCTATGCCTCGGCGTACCTGAAGGCGCATCATCCCGCGGCCTTCTTCTGCTCGCTCTTGAACGCGTGGCCGATGGGCTTCTACCACCCGGCGACGCTGGTGAAGGACGGCCAGCGGCACGGTGTGGAGTTCCGGCCGATCGACGTCACGCGGTCGGACTGGAAGTGCACCATCGAGGACAGCGCGCTGCGCCTCGGGATGCGCTACGTCCTCGGGCTGCGCGAGGAGGCGGCGCGACGGCTGGCCGCGGGGCGGCCGCTCGCGTCGGTCGCCGAGGCGGCGCAGCACGGGCGGCTGCGCGCGGACGAGGTCGAGGTGCTCGCCCACGCCGGCGCGTTCGCGGCCTTCGGGCTCGCGCGGCGGGAAGCGCTCTGGCAGGCGGCGGCCGTCGAGCGCGACCCGGAGTCGCTGCTCGCGCGCGTCCGCCCGTCGGCAGCTGCAGCGCCGCTGCCGGCCATGACGCCCTTCGAGGAGACGGCGGCCGACTACGCGGCGACGCATCTCACGCCGGGACCGCACGTGATGACGTTCCTGCGGGATGGTCTCCGCGCGGCCGGAGTGCGCGCGGCGCGCGAGCTCGACGACGTGCCGCACGGCGCGCCGGTGCGCGTCGCGGGCCACGTGATCGTCCGCCAGCGGCCGGGCACGGCCAAGGGCTTCTGCTTCCTCACGCTCGAGGACGAGACCGGAACGGCCAACGCGGTCGTCGTGCCGCGGCTCTACGAGCGCTCGCGGGTCGTCCTCAACACCTCGCCGTTGCTCGAGGTGGCGGGACGCCTCGAGCGCGTCGACGGCGTCACGCACGTCCGAGCGGCGTCGTTCCGTCGGCTCGAGGTGCCGGCGGAGCTGCCGGAGGGGCACGATTATTGGTGACGCGTGCGGCCTTCGGCAGGATCTCCGCACGCTGCGGAGAGCTCGGACAGGGACGATCTTCTCAGGGAGCGGTCACGGTGGCGGTGATCTGCTGGAAGTCGGAGGGGGTCACAAACCCGCTCGGGCTGCCGGTGATCCGCAGGATGGTCGTGCCCACCCTCACCGGATGGAACGCCGCCGTCGACTGGCAGGTGTCACCGGCCGTGAAGGGCACGGTCGGGGCGACGATCGTGCCCACCGCCGGCGTGGTGCTCG
>VBKG01000216.1 GCA_005879585.1 Deltaproteobacteria bacterium
GTCGTGCACGCCGCTGCCCGGCAGACAGCAGCGCACGGCGTCGCCGTCCTCGCCACCGTCCACCTCGACCTTGGTGGCGACGAGTGCGGGGCCGGTGGCGCCGCCGGCGAGCGACGCGGGGTCGATCTTCACCTTCACCATCACGGTGGCGCCGCCGTCGACCCGGCTCTTCAGGGCCGCAAGGTCGTCCACACCTTCGAAGTCCGCATGCGAGGCGTTGACGGTCAGCCGGCCGCCGAGGAGGACCATCATCCCGCTGGCCGAATCGACGCTGGCGACGGGGGATTTGATCTTCACGTGGACCTGGTCCTGGTCGTCGCCGTCCTCGCCGTCCGACGGATCGCGGCCGTCGGCCGCCTCCATGCCGTCGGAGAGGCCGTCGCCGTCGGTGTCGGGGTCCTTCGGATCGGTGCCGAGCATCAGCTCGAGGCCGTCGCTCAGGCCGTCGTGATCCGTGTCGGCGCTGTGCGGGTTCGTCCTGAGGCGCTTCTCGATACAGTTCGGGATACCGTCGTGGTCGCTGTCTTTCGAGTGCGAGGTGCAGACGGCCAGCGCGGAGCCGGCGAAGAGGAGGATCGCGAGGGCCGTCAGCACGGCGATGCGCCGCTTGCGGGGAAGGTTCATGGATGCGCTCTTCAGCAAAGCGAGTACCACAGCCCGGCACGCACCGGCGCGGGGTTCGCGCGGATGCCATGCGCAGTGCGCGGGCGGTTCCGTGGCGGTGTGACGCGGGTGTGCCGCAGGCCGCCGTCGTTGCGCCAGCCCGTGCGCTCTACTAGCGTGCCCGCCGATGGACGACCTCGACGCCTTTCGGGAGGAGACCCGCCGCTGGCTCGTGGCCAACGCGCCGCCCTCGATGCGAAAGCCGCTCGCCGCGGGCGAGGACTACTGCTGGGGCGGCCGGAAGGGACGCTGGCCGGCGGATGTCGCGCGCTGGCTCGCCGCCATGGCGGAGCGCGGCTGGACCGCGCCCACCTGGCCGCGCGAGTACGGCGGGGGCGGGCTCTCGGAAGAGGAGGGTAAGGTCCTGGCGCAGGAGATGGCGAAGCTCGGCGTCCGGCCCCCGCTCGTCGGCTTCGGGCTCACGATGATCGGGCCGCTGCTCCTCCACGTCGGCAGCGAGCAACAGAAGCGGCGGCACCTGCCGCCCATCGCGCACGGCGAGATCCGCTGGTGTCAGGGCTACTCGGAGCCGGGCGCGGGGTCGGACCTCGCCGGGCTCCAGACGCGCGCGGTGCGCGACGGCGACGTGTTCGTCGTGACCGGGCAGAAGGTCTGGACGTCGTTCGCGGACAAGGCCGACTGGATGTTCCTGCTCGTGCGCACCGACCCCGACGCGCCGAAGCACGCCGGCATCACGTTCCTCCTGATGGACATGGCGTCCCCCGGGGTGACGGTGCGTCCGATCAAGCTCATCAGCGGCGCGTCGCCCTTCTGCGAGACGTTCATCACCGACGTCCGGGTGCCGGTCGAGAACGTCGTCGGGCACGTGAACGAGGGTTGGGGCATCGCGAAGATGTTGCTGCGCTTCGAGCGCAACATGATCGCCGACGCCTTCAAGGAGCGCGACGACGCCGCGCGCCTGCTGGCGCTCGCCCGCCGCTATCTGCCGGCCGACGACGGCCGCGTCGGCCAGCCGATCGTGCGCGACCAGATCACCCAGCTCGAGATGGACCAGGCGTGCTTCGACTGGACGCTCGCCCGCTCGCGCGCCCGGGTGAAGGCGGGCCATCCGCCGGGCCCCGAGACGTCGATCTTCAAATATTACGGTACCGAGCTGAACCAGCGCCGCCGCGACCTCGCCGTCCGCATCGCCGGGCCGCAGGCGCTCGGCTGGGAGGGCGAGGGCTTCGCCGACGACGAGGTGAAGCTCACGCGCGACTGGCTCCGCTCGCGTGGCAACTCGATCGAAGGCGGCACGTCCGAGGTCCAGCTGAACATCATCGCCAAGCGCGTGCTCGGGCTGCCCGACTGATGGCGCTCGTCCTGACGGAGGAGCAGGAGCTGCTCGGCCGGACGGCGCGCGAGCTGGTCGCCGCCCGCTCGCCGCTGAAGCGCATCCGCCAGCTGCGCGACGCCCGCGACCCGATCGGCTTCTCCCGCGATCTCTGGCGCGAGATGGCGCGGCTCGGCTGGGCCGGGATCCTCATCCCCGAGGCGCACGGCGGGGCTGGCCTCGGATACACCGAGCTGATGGTCGTGCTCGAGGAGCTCGGCCGTGGGCTCGTCCCCGAGCCCATGCTGTCCACCGTGCTGCTCGGGGCGTCGGCGCTGCTGCTCGGCGGCAGCGACGCGCAGCGGTCGGATCATCTCCCGGCCGTCGCCGCCGGCGACCTCCTGCTCGCGCTCGCCTACCAGGAGCAACGGAGCCGCTACGACGTGCATCACGTCGAGACGCGGGCGGAATGGGCGAGCGGCAGCTGGCGGCTCACGGGCGAGAAGATCCAGGTCCTCGACGGCCACGTTGCGGACGTGCTCGTCGTCTCGGCGCGGACGTCCGGGTCGCCCGCGAACGCCGAAGGGATCACGCTGTTCCTGCTCCGCCGCGATGCCCCCGGCGTTCGCGTCGCTCGCCAGTGGCGCATCGACACCCGTGCGGCCGCGCTGGTCGCCCTCGACGGCGTGCGGGTCGGCGCCGAAGCGGTGCTCGGCGAGGTCGACGCCGGCGGGGCGCTGCTCGCGCGCGTCCTCGACCGGGCGACGATCGGTCTCACGGCCGACATGCTGGGCGGCATGACGGCCGCCTTCGAGATGACCGTCGACTACCTGAGGACGCGGCGGCAGTTCGGCGTCCCGATCGGGAGCTTCCAGGCGCTGAAGCACCGTGCCGCCCGCCTGTACGTCGAGACCGAGCTCGCACGCTCGGCGGTGATGGCCGCGCATCGCGCGCTCGACGAGGGCGCCGACGACATGCAGGCGGCGCGCATGGCCGCCATTGCCAAGGCGCGCTGCTCCGACGCGTACATGCTGGTCGCGCACGAGGCCGTGCAGATGCACGGTGGCATCGGCATGACCGACGAGCACGACGTCGGCTTCTATCTGAAGGCGGCCCGGGCGGCGGAGATCATGTTCGGCGACGCGGCGTATCACCGCGACCGCCTGGCGCGGCTCCAGGGCTACTGAGTAGGAAGATCGCACATGGCAAGCGTCAAGGAAGGGAAGCCCGCGCCGCCGTTCACGCTCGAAGGCGGCGACGGCAAGCGGGTGTCGCTCGAAGATTTCGCGGGCAAGAACGTGATCCTCTACTTCTACCCGAAGGACGACACCCCCGGGTGCACGAAGGAGGCGTGCGGCTTCCGCGATCTCTGGAAGGAGATCGGGAAGAAGAACGCCGTGGTCCTCGGCGTGTCGGCCGACACCGGCGAGTCGCACCGGAAGTTCGCGAGCAAGTACAAGCTCCCCTTTCCGCTCCTCTCCGATCCCGACCGGAAGACGATGAAGACCTACGGGGCGTACGGCGAGAAGATGATGTATGGCAAGAAGACCGTGGGCGTGATCCGGTCGACGGTCTGGATCGGACCCGACGGCCGCGTGCAGAAGCACTGGGCGCGAGTGAGCGATGCGGCCAAGCACCCCGAGCAGGTGCTCGCGGCGCTCGAGGGGGCGAGGGACTAGGGTTCTACCCCATGTCGGAGATGACGGCGGACGTGCTCATCATCGGCGCCGGCGCGTCGGGGGCGGCGCTGGCGTGGAGCCTCGCGGAGACGCGCATGAACATCGTCTGTCTCGAGCAGGGCGATTGGGTGCAGTCCACCGACCTCCCCGGCATCGCGACCGACTGGGAGGTGCGCCAGGCCGCCGACTTCAACTTCAGCCCGAACACGCGCGGGCGCCGCGAGGACTACCCCGTCAACGACTCGGAGTCGCCGATCGCGGTGTCGATGTTCAATGCGGTCGGCGGCAGCACCATCCTCTATGCAGCGCACTTCCCCCGGTTTCGACCGTCCGACTTCAAGGTCCGCACGCTCGACGGCGTCGCCGACGACTGGCCGCTCGACTACGCCCGCCTCGAACCGTACTACGCGCTCAACGCGCGCATGATGGGGGTCTCGGGCCTCGCCGGCGACCCCGCCTACCCGCCGAAGGAAGTCCCGCTCCCTCCGGTCCCGCTCGGCAAGCTCGGGATGACGCTCGCGCGTGGCTTCGATCGCCTCGGCTGGCACTGGTGGCCGTCGGACAGCGCGATCGCCACCCGTGAGTACGAGGGCCGTGCCCCCTGCATCAACGCCGGCACCTGTCTCGTCGGCTGTCCGCAGGGGGCGAAGGCCAGCACCGACGTCACCTACTGGCCGGTGGCCGTCCGGGGCGGCGTGACGCTCAAGACGCGGTGCCGCGTGCGCGAGATCACGGTGGGTGAGAACGGCCTCGCGAGCGGCGTCATCTACTACGACGCGGATGGCGTCGAGCGCCGCCAGAAGGCCGAGGTCGTCGTGCTGGCCTGCAACGGCATCGGCACGCCGCGGCTGCTCCTCAACTCGCGCTCGAAGCAGTTCCCCGACGGTCTCGCCAACCGGAGCGGGCTCCTCGGCAAGCGGCTGATGTTCCATCCCTACGCCATGGTGACCGGCCTCTTCCCGGAATCGCTCGAAGGCTACAAGGGACCGACGGGGTGCTGCATCATGAGCCAGGAGTTCTACGATACCGACACGTCCCGCGACTTCACGCGCGGGTACTCGTTCGAAATGCTGCGCGGCTTCGGGCCGGTGTACTCCGCGCTCTGGGGGATGCAGGCGGGACGGCTGTCGTGGGGCGCCGACCATCATCGCGACTTTGCCGACGTCTTCGATCGAACCGCGGGGATGGTGGTCATCTGCGAGGACCTGCCCGATGAGGGGAACAGCGTGACGCTCGATCCCGCGCTCGCGGACGCGGACGGCATTCCGGCCCCGAAGATCACGTACCGCCTGAGCGAGAACAGCACGAAGATGATGGCGCACGCGGTCGCGCGCGGGAAGGAAGTACTGGAAGCCGCCGG
>VBKG01000217.1 GCA_005879585.1 Deltaproteobacteria bacterium
AACGAGGAGTGGCAGCGGGCGGCGGCAGGGACACCGGACCCCGGGACGGACAACGGCACCACCGACTGCAACATCTCCGCCGCCGGCAACCCGATGAACACGGGTTCGCGGTCGAACTGCAAGTCGAGTTGGGGCGTGTTCGACATGGTGGGGAACGTGGACGAGTGGGTGGCGGATTGGGCCGACCGCGCCACTGTCGGGTGTACCGACTGGACGACGCAGACCGGCATCGCCGGAGGCGACTTTAGTTGCTTCGGTGGAAACGGAAGCGGTGGCTTCAACCAGATTCCGGGTGCGTTGTTTCGCGGCGGGAACTGGTTCGTCGGCACGAGCGCCGGAGTCTTCGCGGTGAATGCCTTCAACAGCCCGTCGGGCTCGGGCAACGTCGTCGGCTTCCGGTGTGCCCGCTAGTCGTCCCGGGCTTTGGCCCTTTGACCGTTTGACCCTTGGCTCTCCTCGGGTGGAGCGGGCGTAGCCCGCACCGCCCGAGGAGGTGGCGGGTGGAGGAGGAGAAGCATGGCAGACCGCGCGTCCGATCTGATCCCGGTCGTGCAGCGGTCGTTCGACCTGTGCGCCGGCCTGTACGAGTACGTGAACCGCTTCCCCCGTGCGCAGCGCACGCTCCTCGGCCGCGTCATCCTCGAAGACGCGCTCCAGATGCTGGTGCTGCTCACGGTCGCCAACCGCCGCACCGAGAAGACCGAGAGCCTCGCCGAGGCGAGCGGCCGGCTCGACGCGCTCCGCATCACGCTCCGGCTGTCCAAGCGCCTCGGCTTCCTCTCCAACGGCGGCTACGAACGCCTCTCGGGAACCGCCGACGAGGTGGGGCGCATGCTCGGCGGCTGGCTCAAGTACGAAGCGGCCTCCGAGACGGCGGCTGCGCCGCCAGCCGTGGCCCCGGCCCCTCGGCCTGCGCGGCGGAGAGGCGGCGTGCGCTTCACGATGAAGAGCCCGACCATCGAGAAGTACCTGCGGGTGAGGCTGGAGCACCCGGGCTCGGTGGTCTTCCTACGGGTCGGGAGCTTCTACCAGACGTTCTTCGAGGACGCCGCGCTCTGCGGCCGTGAACTGCGGCTCGCGGTCCGGAACCTGGCGGCGGGCTCGGAGCCGGAAAAGATTCCATCGTGCGGCTCTCAAGAAGCTCGCCTCGCTGATCGAGCATGGGGGCGAGCAGCGGGGACGGGGGATGCCCATCGGAAACCTGACGAGCCAGCTCTTCGCCAACCTCTATCTCGATCCGCTCGACCACTTCGTGAAGGAGACGCTCAGGGTCCGGCACTACCTCCGCTACATGGACGACTTCGTCTTGCTCCTCGACGGCCGCGACGAGGCCCGGATGCGGCTCGCCCAAGTGGAGGCGTTCCTCGGCGAGCGGCTCCAGCTCGAGCTGAACCCCCGGCGGGTGGTGATCGCCCCGCTCTCGTGCCCGCGCGACTTCCTCGGCTATGTCCGCCACCCCGACGGCCGCATCCGCGTGCGTCGCCGCAGCGTCCGGCGGCTCTGGCGGCGGTTCCGGAGCCTGGAGGGCGGCGTGGCGTCCGGCGGGGTGGCGTGGCCGTCGGCCCGTGCGTCGGTGGCGAGCTGGCTCGGCCTCGCCAAGCACGCCGACGCGTTCCGGCTCTCGCACGCGATTTTCAGCGTGCGTGACGTGCGGAACGTCGGGAAGCGGATGCTGGTGAGCTCGCTTCGTGGCACCTGACGCGCCGGCGCGACACGTGTCACCGTTCAGGGGGCGGCACAGTCCAGATCGAGTGACGGCTCAGGCGTGTACCTTCGGTCGGCGGTTCGCCCACGGCCGCGCCTCCTCCAGCTGCGCCGCGACGCGGAAGAGCACGTCCTCACGCCCGTATGCCGCCGCGAGCTGGACGCCGATCGGCAGCCCGTCGGCGTTCCAGTGGAGCGGCAGCGAGATCGCCGGCTGCCCCGTGATGTTGAAGGGCGAGGTGAACGTCACGAAGGGCAGGGCGCGCCGGAACCCGCGCAGGGGATCGCCGGGCCGGGCGGAGAACTCGCCGAGCGGCGGGGGCGGCTCGGCCAGGGTCGGCGTGAGGAGCAGGTCGAAACCCTCCGCCCACCAGGCAGCGACCCGCCGCGTGTAGGCCTGCAGCCATTCGACGGCGCGGATGTACTGATGCCCCGAGCACGCGCGGCCCTGCTGTGCGACCGCCCAGTTCATCGGCTCGACGTCGTCGGGGCCGATCCGCTGGCCCGTACGCTCGCTCCAGTAGTCGAGGTCGCGTGCCAGCCATGCGGCGACCACGAGGGTGAAGCGCTGGCCCACCTCCGGATCGTCGAGCGCGGCCGGATGCGACTCCTCCACCACGTGGCCGAGCGACTCGAGGAGGCGCGCGGTGTCGCGCGCGGCCGCGGCGCAGTCCGGGTGAAGACCGAAGGCGTCGCCGGGCACGCGGGCCAGGACGCCGATGCGCAGCCGTCCTGGATCGCGACCCACCTCCGCGGCGAACGGGCGGGCAGGGGGCGGCGCGAAATAGGGGTCGCCCGGCATCGGACCGGCGACCGCGTCGAGCAGCGCCGCAGTGTCGCGCACCGAACGGGTGACGACGTGCTCCGCGACGGCTCCCGCCCAGCTCTCGCCCGCGTCGGGACCGAGCGAGGTGCGGCCGCGCGTGGGCTTCAGGCCGACGAGCCCGCACTCGCTCGCGGGGATGCGGATCGAGCCCCCGCCGTCGTTCGCGTGCGCCGCGGGCACGAGTCCCGCGGCGACCGCGGCCGCCGCGCCACCGCTCGAGCCGCCCGACGATCGAGCGGTGTCCCACGGGTTGCGGGTGGGACCGTAGGCGTCGGGCTCTGTCGTCGGCAGGCTGCCGAGCTCCGGCACGTTCGTGCGGCCGACGAAGACGAGGCCAGCGGCGCGAAACTTCTGTCCGAGATGGGTGTCCGCCTTCTCGGTCCACCCGAGCCTGCGCAGGAGCTTCATCCCGCCGTGATACGGATCGCCGGCGGTGTGGCAGAAGATGTCCTTCACCAGGAACGGCACGCCGCGGAACGGGCCGTCGGGCAGCTCACGGGAAGCGGCCAGCGCGCGCGCCTTGTCGAAGAGCGGCATGATCACCGCGTTGAGCTCGCCGTTCACGCGCTCGATGCGACTGATCGCCGCGTCGACCAGCTCGGTAGCGCTCGCCTTCCCGCGCCGCACGAGGTCCGCCTGCGCGGTCGCGTCGAGGAATGCCAGTTCGTCGCTCATGCGGGCACGCTACGACGCCCGCCCCGGAAAAGTCCAGGTACCTGCCGCTTGAGTCGGCCCGCGCGCCGAGGTACGTCCCGCCGCCGGGAGGAGCGATGGCGACGGAACTCGCACCCGACCGCATCCTCGACCTCGGGACCGCCTTCTGGGGCTCGAAGGCGCTGCTCAGCGCCGTCGAGCTCGGCCTCTTCTCGGCGCTGGCCGCGGGGCCGCTCGAGGGCGAGGCGCTGCGCGCGCGCCTCGGACTGCATGCGCGCAGCGCGCGCGACTTCTTCGACGCGCTCATCGCGCTCGGCATGCTCGAGCGACGCGGAGACGCCTACGCCAACACGCCGGAGAGCGACCTCTTCCTCGATCGCGCGAAGCCGACGTACGTCGGGGGGCTCCTCGAGATGCTGAACGCGCGCCTCTACGGCTTCTGGGGCTCGCTCACCGAGGCGCTCAAGACCGGGCGCCCGCAGAACGAGGCCAAGCAGGGCGAAAACTTCTTCGCGCGCCTCTACGAGGATCCGGCCCGGCTGCGGCAGTTCCTCCAGGCGATGACCGGGATCAGCCTCGGCGCGGCGCGCGCGATAGCGCAGCAGTTCCCGTGGAAGGACTACCGCACGTTCGCCGACGTCGGCTGCGCGCAGGGCGCGGTCCCCGTGCAGGTGGCGCTCGCGCATCCGACGCTGACCGGCCAGGGCTTCGATCTGCCCGTCGTGCGGCCGATCTTCGAGGAATACGTCGCCTCGTTCGGCCTCGGCGCGCGGGTGCAGTTCCAGCCGGGGGACTTCTTCGCCGATCCGCTGCCCGCCGCCGACGTGCTCGTCATGGGCCACATCCTCCACGACTGGGACCTCGACGAGAAACGGCAGCTCCTCCGGAAGGCGTTCGACGTGCTGCCGCGCGGCGGTGCCATGATCGTCTACGAGGCGATCATCGACGACGAGCGACGGTCGAACGCCTTCGGCCTCCTGATGAGCCTGAACATGCTGATCGAGACCGCGGGCGGATTCGACTTCACCGGCTCCGATTGTGCGGGGTGGATGCGCGAGGTGGGCTTCGGGCGGACGTGGGTCGAGCCGCTGGTGGGTCACGACTCCATGGTCGTCGGCATCAAGTAGCGCCGCGAGGGGGAACCCATGAGCGTCGAGCTGAACGGCATCGCGCATATCCAGCTGACCGTGAACGACCCGGGCCGCTGCGTCCCTTTCTGGGAGAAGCTCTGTCGGTTCCTCGGAATGCAGACGCTCATCCGCGCCGACGACATCGTGTACTGCATCGGCAGCCGTACCGGTATCCTCGTCCGCGGCGCATCTCCGGGCGCGGACCGCAGCCGATTCGACCAGGAGCGTGCCGGGCTGCACCACTTCTGCTTTCGCGCCCGGAGCCGCGAGGACGTCGACGCCATCCATCGTTTCCTGGTCGACGAGCTCGGCGAGGCGCGCATCGTCCACCCGCCGGAGGACGGCGGCTTCGCGCCGGGATACTACTCCGTCCTCTTCGAGGATCCGGACGGCATCCGCGTCGAGGTGAACTTCGTGCCGGGCAAGGGTCACCTCGGCCCCGGCGGCCGCCTCGGTCCGGGGGGAGAGGGACCGGCGGCAGAATACGGCAGCGAAGGGTTGAAGCGCGGGGGCTGACCGATGCCGGCGGTCGAGTGCACGCTCAGCTACCTGGCGGAGATGGCGGAGCGACCCTTTTTCTACCTCTACGACCCGCCTTCCGGTACGCCGTCGCGGAACACGCGCGGGGATCGCCGGCGGGTCGCGATCCATGACGGCCGGGAGCTGGTTCCGGGCCCGTCACTCGACCGCGAGGGGTTCATGCTCGCGTCGCACGAGACGGCGGT
>VBKG01000218.1 GCA_005879585.1 Deltaproteobacteria bacterium
TGGCGACGCTCCTGCGCGCGATGGTGCGGGCGCGGCTCAACATCCTGATCTCGGGCGGTACCGGCTCCGGGAAGACGACCCTGCTCAACTGCCTGTCGTCGTTCATTCCCGAGAGCCAGCGGATCGTGACCATCGAGGACTCCGCCGAGCTCCTGCTCCAGCAACCGCACGTGGCGCGGCTGGAGACGCGCCCAGCCAACGTCGAGGGGCGAGGCGAGATCACGCAGCGCGATCTCGTGCGCAACGCCCTGCGGATGCGTCCCGACCGGATCATCGTCGGCGAGGTCCGCGGCCCGGAATCGCTCGACATGCTGCAAGCGATGAACACCGGCCACGACGGGTCGATCTCGACGGTCCATGCCAACTCGGCGCGCGACTCGCTCACCCGTCTGGAGATGATGATCCACATGGCGGGGTTCAACCTGCCGCCGCGGGCGATGCGGCAGCAGATCAGCCTCGCGCTCGACGTGGTCGTCCACACCGCCCGGCTGAGCGACGGCGGCCGCAGCGTCACGAGCGTGACCGAGGTGGTCGGCATGGAGGGCGACACGATCACGCTGCAGGACCTGTTCACGTACGAGCGCGACGGCACGGACGCCGACGGCAACGCCGTCGGGCGCCTGGCGTCCACCGGGATCCGTCCTCGCTTCGCGGATAAGCTGAAGCTTTCCGGGCACGAGGTCGACTCGAAGGCGTTCGACTATCTCGCTTCGTAGGGGGGGCACCGCCATGCTTGGCCTCGTGACACTCCTGATCTTCGCCGCCTGGGCGCTCGGCGGCTATGCGTTCGCGGCCCGGGCGCGCGCGCGCAACGAGAAGAAAGAGACGCTCACCCGCCGCGTGGAAACCGTGGCGGGCGCGGGTGCCGAGACGCTCGCGTCCTCCGTGCTCAAGGACCAGCGCCTCTCGCGCATCGGCTTCCTCAACGCGCTGCTCGGACGCGTCTCGCTGGCGACGCGCCTGGTGCGCATGATCCGGCAGGCGGGGCTCAAGAGGCGCGTGGGCGAGGTCCTGCTCTATGTCCCGCTCCTCGCGTTCATCGGCTTCATGCTGGTCCTTCTGCTCGGCGGCAGCCCGCTCGTCGCGCTGCCGGTCGCCGCGATGGCCGGCTCCATCCCGTTGATCGTCATCCAGCGGCTGCGGCGCAAACGGGCGCTGCGCTTTGCCGAACAGCTCCCGGATGCGCTCGACCTGGTCCGCGCCGCGCTGCAGGCGGGCCACGCCTTCGTCAGCGCGCTCGGCGTGGTCGCGGACGAGTTTCCGGATCCCGTCGCCGAGGAGTTCCGGAGGGTCGCCGAGGAGATCCGGCTGGGCCTGCCGATGCGGGATGCGCTGTACGACCTCGCCGAACGGGTGGCCGACGAGAACATCCCCTTCCTGGTGGTCGGGGTGCTCGTGGCGCAGAGCGTCGGGGGCAATCTCGCCGAGGTCGTCGACAACATCGGCTACACGATCCGCGAACGCTTCAAGCTCCTCCGGGACATGCGGGTGCTGAGCGCCCAGGCCCGGCTCTCGGGGACCGTGCTGACCGCTCTCCCCTTCCTCGTGGCGCTCGTCATGTGTGTCTTCAACCCCGAGTACTTCATGCCGATGTTCCAGAGCTCCACGGGTCGGTACATGGTCGGCTACGCGCTGACGAGCATCCTCTGGGGCCACGTCGTCATCCGGTACCTGGTCAAAATCCGGGTCTGAGGTGGTGTCATCATGACCGTAGCCTTCATTCTCATGATCCTCGGCACCTTCATCGTCGTGACCGCGATCGTCCTCGCCGGCTACAACGCCGTGACGGCCGAGTCGGCCGTCACGCAGCGGTTGAAGACCCTGGCACCCGCGGCCGCGGCGGGGCCTCACGCGGGGCGATCCGGGACGGCTTCACGCCCGGGTCCCATGAAGCGGCTGCTGGCGTTCGTCGGACAGTACGGCCTCGGGAGCGACCACTCCCTCAGGCACGCGCTCTCCGTCGCCGGCATCCGCGGCACGAACGCGACGCTGCACTTTCTCGGCGCCCGGACGCTCGTGAGCTTCGGCCCGGCGCTGCCCATCCTCGCCACCCAGATCTCCTCCCCCAAGCCGCTCGGCGGGACCGTCCTCCTGGCCGCCCTCGCGTGGGCCGCCGGGCACCTCGGCGCGAATTTCTGGCTCAGGCGGCGCGCGCGCAGCCGCACCCGCCGGATCACCAACGCGCTCCCGGATTGCCTCGACCTGATGGTCGTCTGCCTCGAGTCCGGGCTCGGGCTCAACTCGACGATCGCCCGGGTCGGCGAGGAGCGGGCGACGATGGACGATCCCATCGGGAACGAGTTCTCCGTGCTGGCTCTCGAGCTCCGGGAAGGACGGAGCCGCGAGGAGGCCTTGCGGGCGTTCGGTGGGCGGAACGGCGTCGAGGACCTGAAAGCGCTGTCCGCCCTGATCATCCAGAGCGACCGGCTCGGCGCGAGCATGAGCAAGACCCTCCGCGCGCACGCGGATCTGGTGCGCGTGAAGCGTCGGCAGCGGGCGGAGGAAGCGTCCCGGAAGCTCCCCGTCAAGATGCTCTTCCCGCTGGCGCTCTTCATTCTCCCACCGCTCTTCATCACGACCGCAGGCCCCGCGCTCCTCATCCTCAAAGACCTGTTCAAAGTGATCAGCCGGGGTTGAGAGACCGCATGCCGAACCGGATGACCCACCGCGCGCGCGACGCGGCGAGCGGCGTGATAGTCGCCGAGCGGCTGCGGGCCGCGGACACGCGCTGGTCGCGCCTGAAAGGCCTGCTGGGCACGAGGAGCCTCGAGCCCGGCGACGGGCTCTGGTTGAAGCCGTGCCGCCAGGTGCACATGATCGGCATGCGCTACGCGGTGGACCTCGCCTTCCTCGACGACGGCAACCGGGTCGTGCGCACGATCGGCGGCCTGGCACCAGGCAAGCTGTCACCACGGGTCGCCGGGGCGAGCAGCGTCCTCGAGCTGCCGCTGGGCACGCTCGCAAGGACCGGACTGACCGTCGGGAACGCGGTCGAGATCGAGGGCGACCCGGTCGAGCGGGGTAGAGGCCGGCGCCGCCTCCTGGGAGCGTTCATCATCCAGCTCATGCTCGCGGTGCTCTTTGGCTTCTTCGCCTCCGCCCACTTCGCCGCCGCCCGCACGACCGGACGCTGGGCGACGATCATGCCGATGGTCGCGCAGGAAGCGTTGCTGGTGCTCCTCTTTCTGACGCGCCGCCGGGGCATTGCCACCTCTTCGCGTCCCTTTGATTGGGCGATCGCCGTCTGCGCGACCTTCCTGCCGCTGCTGATGCGCCCCACCGATGCGCTGGGAGAGCTCGGCTGGTTGGGTCAACCCATCCAGGTCGTCGGGCTCATGCTGGCCGTTGTCGCGACCGGCTTCCTCGGCCGGAGCATCGGGGTGGTGGCCGCCGACCGCGGGATCAAGACCGCGGGTGTCTACGGGATCGTTCGCCATCCCATGTATGCGGCCTACACCATCAGCTACGTAGGTTACATTGCGTCCTATCCTAGCCTCCGCAACTGCCTCATCACTGCGATCACGCTGGTCGCAATGAACGTGCGCGCGATCGTCGAGGAGCGTTTTCTCGTGCGCGACCCGGCCTATCGGGACTACCTGGATCGCGTCCGCTGGCGCTTGGCGCCGTATCTGTACTGACCCGGGCCGGGCGTCCCAAGGTCCCGGAATGCACACCGCGTCCCCGCGACTCACGGGCAGGCAGAGGGCGCTCCTGATGGGGGCGCTCTCCCTGCTCGCATGCGCGACGCTGGGTTTCCAGGTCCTGCAGGTCGTGGTCCTGTCGCTGCAGCTCTTTCCGGAGGCCGCGTTTCTGGTCGTGTCCCTCTCCATGCTGGGGCTCGGTTCGGGAGGATCGCTCGCCACCGCCCTCGTCCGGCGTCGCACGTTCGTGAGCCCGCTCGGGCCGCTGTGGGGATGCGCCATCGGGTTCTCCATCGCCGTCCTCGGAGCGATGGTCGCCACGAGCCGGATGCACGGGCTGCTCGCGCTCATCGTCGTCAACACGCTGCCGTACGTCTTCGTGGGCCTGTTCCTCGCTCTCGTGTTTGCCGCGTGGACCGAGCGTGCCAACCAGATGTACTTCTTCGACCTCCTTGCCGCGGGACTCGGCTGCCCGCTGGTGGTCGTGCTGCTGAACCGGCTCGCGGACGCCGGTCTGGTCACGATCACGCTCGCAGCGACGGGTGCGCTCGCTGCGCTGCTCCTGGGTGCGGCCGTCTCGCCGCGCCGCGCGCTCGCCGCGGCGCTCGTGCTGGGGGCCGTGCTCGCCCTCGTGCCGCGCACGGGCACGCTGTTCGCGTTCGGCCCCGACTCCCAGAAGTTCTACGGGCAGCTCGTGGCGAGAGGGCCGGCCGGCGGCACCCTCGACCGCCAGCAGTGGAACGACCTCGGACGGCTGGACGCCATCATCCCCGGGCCGGCGATCGCGGAGTTCGAGTTCGCCCGGCAGGCCAAGGAGCTCATGGATGCGGGCTGCGACTTCCGCCTGCTGTTCAGCAACGGCTACAACTGGACGTACACGGTCGACTTCAAGGGCCACGAGCCCGAGCGGCAGAGCGGCTTCGGCCGGTGGGTGCAGAACGCGCCGTATCTCTTCACCCACGCACCGGAGGTGCTGAACCTCGGCAGCGGCGGCGGCGTGGACGTGTATCTCGCGATGGCGCACGGAGCCCGCAGCGCGACGGGGGTCGAGATCAACCCGCTCATGATCGAGGCTAGCACGCGGTGGTATCCGCAGGACTGGGACGGCCTCTGGCGGAAGCCCGGGGTCACGCTGCGCGAGCTCGACG
>VBKG01000219.1 GCA_005879585.1 Deltaproteobacteria bacterium
GAGCAGTGTGTCGCGCAGCGAGTTCGCCCCGGCGATCTGGGCGGCGCTACAGTGCGGCGCGATACGGCTGATCCGTGCGTTGAACTTCTCTTCAGCAGACCGGCCGCCCGAGGACGGCGTGGCCTCCTCGCACGACTCCTCGTCGAACGTCTGGCCCTTCATGCGTGCCATCGCCTGGCGGCGATGACAACGGATAACGGAGGAGACGAGGCTACTGAAGGCGCGCGAAACGGTGGTCGCGCACCGCAGATGGTCGGTGCTGTCCGGGACGCAGCCCGTATCGTCTCCACCGAACGGTTGGCCCGGCCCGGCGTGGATGCGGGCAACGAGGGCGATCAGGCAAACGGCACCGAGCGCGATCGCGAGCAAGCGCTTCATCTGGCGTCCCCTTTCGTTATGCGAGGCTCTTCCGGTGCCTCGTGTCGCAGGCCTAGCTTCCGGCCGCAACCAGTGTCACCATCCCTTTAGGTGATAAACGCCGAAAAGAATACAGGAAAATTCAGACTTAAAATGGGGGTTCAGGCGCCGCCGCGGGCCTCCGCGAGACGGCGCAGCGCCGCCTTCTCGACCTTGCCGGTCGCGGTGCGCGGCAGCTCGGTCTCGCCGACCAGGAAGACGCAGCGCGGCACCTTGTAGCTGGCGAGCGTTTCCCGGCAGAAAGCCTGCAGCTCCTCGGGTGTTGCCGCCGCCGCGGCGCGCAACACGACGAACGCGGCGACGTTCTCGCCCCGGGTGGGGTGTCGCACGCCGACGACGTATGCGCCTTGCACGGCCGGGTGGCGCAGCAGCGTCTCCTCGACTTCCGCGGCGGCGACGTTCACGCCGGCGGTCTTGATGACGTCCTTCAGCCGCCCGGTGAAATGCAGGCATCCGTCCTGGTCGACGAACCCGAGGTCGCCGGTCCGGAAGAACCCCTCGGCGTCGAACGTCTGCGTGCGGGGAATCCCGTAGTACCCCAGCGGGCGCCCGAAGGTCCCGAGCCGGACGGGTTCCGGGTCGTCGGAGCGCGCGGCGCAGACGAAGGTGGCCGTCTCGCTCATGCCATAGCACCCGACGGCGCGGTGATCGGGGCCGAGCAGCCGCCGGGTGAGCTCGGGATCCGCGCGCGTCCCCTTGCGCAGGCGCAGGCAGCGACGGGCGAAATCGGGATGGTCGAGCAGCGGCCCGGCCTGATGCCAGCCTGCCATGATCGTGCACGCCTCCCGTTCGAGGAGCTCGAGCGCGCTCGCCGCGTCGACCACCTCCTGGAGGACGATCCGCCCGCCGCCCGCGATGGTCGCGAGCGCGCCGAGCACGAACCCGCCGCTCCAGAAGAGCGGCAGGTGTCCCCACCAGGCGTCGGCCGGCTCGATCCCGAGCCGTGCGGCGATGCCGCGCGCGGCGGTCGCCAGGGCGCCATGAGCGTGGAGCACGGCTTTCGGCTCCGCCGTCGTGCCCGACGTGAAGAACACGGTTGCCGGGTCGAGGGGCGACACCGTTCGCTCGAGCGCATCGAGGAAGCCGTCGTCGACCGACGCTGGCAGCTCGCTCCAGCGCTCGTATCCCGGCGCGTCGCCCTCGAGCAGGACGATGCGACGGAGCGCCGGGAGGCGAGACGAGTACAGCGGGCGTGGAAGGTCCGGCACGACCTCGCGCAGCATCGCGAGGTAGTCGTGGCGCAGGAAGCGATCGAGCGTCACCAGGAGCTGGACGTCGGCATGGGCGAGCGCGTGGGCCAGCTCGTCACGCTTCCAGAGCGTCGAGAGCGGGACGAGAACGGCGCCCACCCGAAGCGCGCCGAAGGCGATCGGCAGCCATTCGAGGCGGTTCGTGCAGAGGAGCCCTATGCGCGTGCCCTTGCCGGCGCCAGCGAGCACGAGCTTCTTCGCCGCCTCGCGACTGGCAGCCCGAAGCTCCGACCAACTGAGGCGTCCCGTGACGACGGCACGCGGCGCGGCTGCGACCGCCTCGCTCGCGGGCGCGCGCGCCACGGCGCTGTCGAGAAATGCCGCGAGCGTCTCCATCAGCCGCCGAAGCGCGCGCGGAGCACGTGCGCCTGGACCTTGTTGGCGGCGTTGCGCGGCAAGGTGTCCACGAACTCCACCCGACGGGGCCGCTTGAAGCCGGCGAGGCGGGTCGCGGCGAAGTCGCCGAGCGTACCGCCGTCGACCTCCGCGCCCGGCTGGCGGACCACGACGGCGGTCACCTGCTCGCCCCATTTGGGATGCGGCGTCCCGATGACCGCGACGTCGGCGACGGCGGGGTGAGCCCGCAGCACGGCCTCCACCTCCGCCGGCGACACGTTCTCGCCACCGGTGATGATGATGTCCTTCAGGCGGCCGGTGAGGAAGAACCAGCCGTCGGCATCGCGCCGCCCGAGGTCCCCGGTGTGCAGCCAGCCGTCACGGACGACGGTGGCCGTGGCCGCCCGATCGCGGTGATACCCCGCCATGACGGTCGGTCCGGCGACGACGATCTCGCCCTCCTCGCCCGCCGCCGCCGGCGTGCCGTCGCCGCGCCGGACCGCGACGATCACGTGCGGGTTCACGCGACCGACGGTGCCCTCGCGGTCGAAGACCGCGGTGCCGCGCGCCATCGTCACGCCATCGGTCGACTCGGTCTGGCCGTACGCCTCGATGAGCTCGGCCCCGTCGAACAGCCGGGCGAGCGCGCGCTTCGCGTCCATCGGCGTCGGCGCGCCGCCGACGGAGACCTTCTCGACGGTCCGGCGCACGGCGCGCGGAATCTCGCCGAGCGCGAGCATGTCGAACACCATCCCGCCGATGAGCGTCAGGTCCGTCACGCCCAAGCGCTCGACGGCCTCGAGCGTCGCGCCGGCGTCGAACTTCTCGACGAGCACCGCGGTGGCACCGACGAGGAGGCGGCAGAGGAGATGCGACACCAGCACGGGCACGTGGCTCAGTGGACTGAGGCACGCGCCGACCGTCTCGGCGCGGTCGCCGCGCGCCGCCGCGCACGCGAGGATCGCCCAGAGGAAGTTCGCGTGCGTCAGCATGACGCCCTTCGGTGTGCCCGTCGTACCCGACGTGTACGCGATGGCGGCGAGGGCGTCGGCGTGGGGCGCGCGGGCGGCAGGTGCGGCGCGGCGGCGGGCGCGACGGAGGAGCCGCGGCGCGAGCGGGAGGTCGCCGTTCACGATGAACGCCGGGACGCCCGCGGCGGCCGCCGCGTCGCGAGTCACGGCTTCTCGCCCGTCGTCGCACAGGATCGCCGCCGCCCGCGCGTGAACGAGCAGCTGTGCGATCTCCGGGGCCGTCGACCGCACCGCGATCGGCACGGCGACGCCACCGATGCCCCACACGGCGAACAGCGTCGTCACGACCGCCGGCTCGTTGGCCGCGAGCACAGCGACCGGCTGTCCACTCCCGAGCCCGCGCCGGACGAGCCACGCCGCCAGGTCGTCGACCGCCGCCGCGAGCTCGCCATACGGGATGCGCCGGCCGGCGAAGCCGAGCCCACCCGCGTCGCCGCGCCGCGCCGCCTGCAAGCGGAGGAATGCCGGAGACGTCGGCAGGAGCATCAGGCCGGCTCGTGGAGCCCGACGAAGACGGTCTTTCCGCCCTCGATGCGGCGGATCACGAGCCAGTCGCCCTTGTACGCCTTGTGGTCGTACGGTCCGAGGCTCATGTGCGTGCGCGGGCCACCGTTGACCGCCGGCAACATGCGGACGCGCTCGAGGCCGTCCTTCACGCCGGCGGGCGTGAGGAGCGGCGCGCGCGCCAGCCCCTCGGCGATGAGACGGGTCGTGTCGTAGCTGAGCGCGGTCACCGTGTGGTCGCGCCGCTTGCCGAGGTGGGCCGCGAAGCGGTCGAGCATCGGTCGGAGGCGCGGGTTGTCCTCACACATCTGATCGATCCCGTACCAGCCCTCGAGCGCGGCCATCCACTCGGGCTTGGCGTAGCAGAACTGGAAGGCACTCGTCATGATCCGCGGCGGGTCCCACCCGAGGCTCCGGAACATCGGCGCCATGAGGATCGTCGGGTAGCCGTAGCCGAGGTAGGCGAGGCAGTCCGGCTGCTGATCGCGGATCTTCCGGAGGACGCCCTCGAGGTCGTCGGGCACCTGCGTCGTGTAGGCCTCGATCAGCACGTCGAGCCCCGCACGCGCGGCGTAGTAGCGGAAGTTGGACGCGTACTCGACGCCGCCCGGGCTGATCTCGTGGATCATGCCGACGGTGCGGTGGCCGCTCCGGCGGATCCACGCCGCCATCATCGCCGCCTCCTCGGCGAGCCCGCCGTTCCCGAGGTTGAAGCAGTACTGGCCGTGGTACCGGTCGGTACCCGTCCAGGTGACCGCGGGCACGCCGGTCCGGTCGATCACCGGCGCGAGCGCGATCGAGTTGTCGGTGATGAGCGGACCGATGACGCAGAGAACACCCTCGGCGGCGAGCGCGAGGTAGCCGTCGATCGGGTTCTTCGCTTCGAGGCGTGGGAGGCCGATCGCCTCCTTCACCACGAGCTCGACGGGGCGGGTGATCACGCCTTCGGCGTGGGCCTCGTCGAAGCCGAAGCGGAGTGTGGCGAGGAAGTCCTCCTTCGTGCCCATGTCGATGTCGATGAGGACGCCGACCTTCGTGGGGGCGAAGGGGAGGCCATGCGGCTGTTTACGAGTGGACTCCGGTGCGGCGGGGCTCACGGAAGCTCACTCGGTTGCGGCGCGCGGTCCATGAACGTCGCCGCAGCTCGTAGCATCAGAGTCGGGGGGCTGGAAGTCCTGGACGCTGCGCGGTCCGTCCCAGGCGTATTGGGCCGCTAATCGGCCAGCCCCCGGAACCGCTGCGTATCGTTCACCACCGGGTTACCGTAGACCGCATCCCAGCCGTTCCCGTCACTGTTCAGCAGCTGCACTCTCACCGGCGGCGTCAACGGCAGCGTCGGAGCGCCGATGTTCGATCCCGTCAGGCGGCCCATAGATGCCGTCGATACCCATGTCGCCATTGATAAGCGGAAGGTCGTCCTGACACCGACGGCTCGGGACGACGCCGATCGTATCGACAGTTGGTGGCGGGCGAATCGGCGCGCCGCGCCGTGGCTGTTCGGCGAGGAGCTCGCCGCGTCTCTGTCGCTGCTCGAAGTGGCCCCCGAGATGGGTCGGCTGCTTCGCATGGTCCCTCGACGCGCTTGACGCCGCCCGGTCCCCATCTTACGCTGATGTAAGATGACGTCGACGAAAGCGCTCTCGATGACCCGCCTGACCACGAAGGGGCAGGTCGTCATTCCGAAAATGATCCGCGGAAGGCTTGGTTGGCCGCCCGGAACCCGCCTGCGCGTGGAAACGGATGGCAAGCGAGTGACGCTCCATCCAATCCGGCGAAGTTCGGTCGCGGCATGGCTGGAGGACCTCAGTGGTTCCCTGACGCGCGGGG
>VBKG01000220.1 GCA_005879585.1 Deltaproteobacteria bacterium
TCCTCTACCGACTCATTCACGTCGAGGGCCGGGCCAAGGCCACCGACCGCTTCACACGCTTCCGCAGGGGTCCGGTAACCATCGTCCCTGCTCGGGAATCGCTGGTTCTGGAAGCTGCGGAGCTGAAGGGTCGGTACTCGCTCTCCTACGCCGACGCGTTCGCCGTCGCTACGGCGCGCCAGGCCAAGCTGCCCATCGTGACGGGGGACCCCGAAATTCTGCAGCTGCCGGGGTCGGTCGTGCGTGTGCGTCGCATCGTGCGTCGAGGGCGGTGATAGGCGCGGACGCCGCCTCAGTTCGCGAGCGCCGTCGTCCACGGCATCAGCACGACGACGGCGTAGAACGCGGCGATCAACAGCAGCGCCGGCGCGGCAAGCGAGCTCCGCCGTAGCGGCCAGACGCAACCGATCAGCACGATTGCGAACAGCTTCACGACGCACACCGCCGGCCCGACGCCGTAG
>VBKG01000221.1 GCA_005879585.1 Deltaproteobacteria bacterium
AGCTGCGGTCGCGCTGTTCGGTGCCGCGAGCAAGCAGGAGTTCTTCGACGCCCTACCTCGCCTGGCCACGCGCGAGGTGAAGGCGGCCTGGGTCGCCCAGCTGCTCGCGGTGGCCGAAGACCGACGCAGCGTCGAGGAGGTCGTTCTCACGACGATCGGAGGCGAAACCGTCCACACGCTCGTCGCCATCGCGCTGCCGCCGGAGTCGTCGGGGTACCACAGCGTGCTCGTCACGGTCGTCGACCTGAGCGAACGCAAGCGAGCAGAGGAGGCGTTGAATCAGGCGCAGGCGGCGCTCGCCCACGTGACGCGCGTCACCACGCTCGGAGAGCTGACCGCGTCGATCGCGCACGAGGTGAACCAGCCGCTCGCGGCCATCGTCAACAATGCCAGCGCGTGTCTCTCCCTCCTGTCGCACGGGCGCGCCGACGTGGAGGAGCTGCGGGCGGCGCTCGCGGACATCAATAGCGATGCCGAGCGAGCGAGCGCCGTGATCGAGCGCGTGCGCGCCATGGCGAAGCGATCGGCGCCGGATCGGATCCCGGTCCGGGTCACGGACCTGGTGCACGAGGTCGTGGCGCTGACGCGCGCCGAGTCGGCCACGCGACGTGTCGCGATTCGCACGGACGTGCCCGCCGAGCTTCCCGCCGTGCTCGGCGATCGCGTGCAGCTCCAGCAGGTGTTGTTGAACCTCGTCATAAACGCGATGGACGCGATGAGCGGCGCGGACGACCCGGAACGGAGCCTCGACGTCCGCGGCCGTACCGATGGGCTCGACGGATCCCCGACGGTCACGATCAGCGTCGAGGATCGCGGCGTCGGTCTACAGCCGGAAGAGCGGGATCGCCTGTTCGAGCCGTTCTACACCACCAAGCCGCACGGCATGGGGCTCGGCCTGGCGATCAGCCGCTCGATCATCGAAGCGCACGGCGGCCGGCTGTGGGGCGAATCCCAGCGCGGGCGCGGTGCGGTGTTCTCCTTCCGTCTCCCAGCGGCAGAGACCTCTCGAACGGCATGACGGACGCGGACCCTACCGTTTTCGTCGTCGATGATGATCCGTCGGTTCGCCGGTCGACGGAGCGGCTGGTGCGCTCGATGGGCTTCAACATCCAGACGTTCGCGACTGCGAAGGAGTTCACGGAGCGGGCGCGCGTAGAGAGCCCTTCGTGCCTGGTGCTCGACGTCCACCTGCCGGGGCCGAGCGGCCTGGACCTGCAGCGGGAACTCGTCCAGGCGGGTGTGCAGATCCCCATCATCTTCATCACCGGACGCGGCAGCATCCCGATGTCCGTCCGCGCGATGAAGGAGGGCGCGGTCGAGTTCCTGACCAAGCCGACTCGCTCGCGGGACCTGCTCGCCGCGATCCGCGCCGCGATCGAGCGCGATCGCGCGTCGCACCAGGCGCGGCGCCAGCTCGACGCGCTGCGAGAGCGGTACGCGCGACTCACGGCACGCGAGCGGGAGGTCATGACGCTGGTGGTCGTAGGGCGCCTCAACAAGCAGATCGCGAGCGAGGTGGCGACGACCGAGCGGACGATCAAGTTCCACCGCGCGCACATCATGGAGAAGATGGAGGCCGAGTCCGTCGCGGAGCTGGTCCGGATGGCCGGACAGCTCGGCCTCTCGCCGGGCGCCTGAGCGCCCTGTCCCGAAGGACAGGTACCACACCTGTCCCAAGAGACAGCTCGAACATCGGGTCGCGTGCCGCTACGTTCGCGCCATGGCGACTTCCGATGCGGGTGGGCGGGGACAAGGGCAGCCGACGGCCGAGCCGCCGCTCGTCGCCATCGTCGACGACGATGCGTCGGTGCGGAACTCGACCCGCCGTCTGATCCAGTCGTTCGGCTATCGCGCCGAGGCGTTCGCCGCCGGGAAGGAGTTCCTGGCCTCTCCGGTGGCCGCCCGAACGGCCTGCCTCGTGCTCGACGTTCGCATGCCGGACATGGACGGGCTCGAGGTCCAGCGTCAGCTCACCGCACGCCACCTCCACGTTCCGGTCGTCTTCATTAGCGGTCGGGCCAGCGACGACGAGGAGCGTCGGGCGCGAGCGGCAGGAGCAGTCGACTTCCTGCGGAAGCCGCTTGCCGCGGCGACGTTCCTGGAGGTTCTGCAGAAGGCCCTTTCGAGAGGAGCTCAGCATGAACACGATGCGTGAGACGTCGGCCATCGACGGGCAACCCTTCTACCCGGGCGACGATGCACCGGGCGCAGCAGCGCCCGACGGAATCGTCGGCGAGAGTCCGGCACTCCGTCGAGTGCTCCGCCTGGTCGAGACGGTCGCCACGACCGATGCGGCGATCCTCATCCGGGGCGAGACGGGAACCGGCAAGGAGCTGATCGCCGGGCTGATCCACCGACTGAGCGCGCGGCGGGGCGCCCCGTTCGTCAAATTCAACTGCACTGCAATCCCCGCCGGCCTCTTGGACAGCGAGCTCTTCGGACACGAGCGCGGCGCGTTCACGGGCGCCATCGCGCGACGGATTGGCCGGTTCGAGCTCGCGCACAACGGCACGCTGCTGCTGGACGAGATCGGCGATCTTCCGCTGGAGCTGCAGCCGAAGCTGCTTCGTGTCCTCGAAGCTCAGGAGTTCGAGCGGATCGGCAGCACGCAGACGATGCGAAGCGACGTCCGGGTCATCGCCGCCACGAACCGTCCGCTCGAGGAGCTGGTGGAGGCGGGCGAGTTCCGCGCCGATCTATTCTACCGGCTGAACGTATTTCCGATCGATCTGCCGCCGCTCCGGGAACGCGCCGAGGACATCCCGCTGCTCGTCCGCCACTTCGTGATGCATCACGCCCGGAAGCTCGGTCGCCGCATCGACTCGATTCCGGCCGATGTGATGGAGATGCTGCTGCGGCATCCCTGGCCCGGGAACGTCCGGGAGCTTCAACACGTCCTCCAGCGGGCGGTGATCCTGTCGCACGGCGGCAGCCTGCAGCTGCCGCCGCTGGAAGCGCCGGTGAAGATGACGCGGACACCGGCGCCACACGCCGAGACGTTCGACGACGCCGTGCGCGAGCACATCGTCGAGGTGCTTCGTCAGACGAACGGCGTCGTTGCCGGTCCCCGCGGCGCGGCCGTGCGCCTCGGTCTCAAGCGCACGACGCTCCTGTCGAGGATGCAGAAGCTCGGGATCACCCCGGCGGACGTCGTCCCGGCACCGCTTTGGTTTCCGGTCGCGCCATCGACGCGGTCGATCGCCGTCTGATCAGCCCGCCACGGCGACGCCGATGGCATGCCCGATCGCGTAGGTCGCGGCTGCGGCGCCGAAGAGCAGCTCGCGCGGCTCAAGATGCGAGCCTCCTCGAGTCCCGGAGCCCGGGTGCCCGGCCAGTGACGGTATGCCGGCCGGGCGAGCGTTCAGCAAGATCGGCCGTGATGGTCAAGACGCGCTGTGCACCTGCCTCCAGTGCTCATACATGCGATTCACGACCGCGAATACGAAGGCCGTCGACCAGCCGATCAGCAAGATACCGGTGAGGCCTTCGATCCCCGCCAGCACCCGCCAGCCAGGCCCGACGACGACGTCGCCGAATCCGATCGTCGTGTAGGTGGCGAGGGAGAAATAGAGCGCCGTCTCCAGGTTCGGCAGCTCCTGCGCGTGCCAGAAGACGACCGCCCAGAGGCCAACCTGGATCAGATGTAGCAGGACGATCCCCAGGAAGAGGCGGAGGAGGAGGGCCACCCGACGGGGCGTGCTCGGGGACTCGAGGACCCGACGGACGCGCGCGAGCCAGTGTATGAGCACCAGCATCCCGACGCTCTGGACGATCACGCACGTTGCCAGCAGCGCGACGGCAAGCACGACGAGACGCACGAGTCCGTCTCGTCAGGCGCGGGCCCGGTAGGCACTGGGGGGCGTCCCCTTCCAGCGCTTGAACGCATGGCTGAAGCTCGCGACCTCGGCATACCCGAGTCGTTCGGCCACCTCCGCCACCGTCATGCGGTGAGACAGCATCCCCTCCGCGAGGGCACCCCGCACTTCGCCGACGAGGAGCCGGAACGTGGTGTCCTCGGCGGCGAGGTGACGGTGCAGCGTGCGCGTGGCCATGAGAACGACGTGGACGCGGGCGGCGCACGGCGAACGGTTCGATGACGCCATGCGGGAGCACATCCTCGAGGTGCTCCGTGAGACGAACGGCGTCGTCGCCGGTCCGCGCGGCGCGGCGCTGCGTCTCGGTCTCAAGCGCACGACCCTGCTGTCGAGGATGAAGAAGCTCGGGATCACCACCGCCGACGTGAGCACGGTATGGAACTGACTGGTTACGTCACGCGCTCGAAGCCATGGCGCTGCGGGGTGCGTCTGCGACGGCGGGCGACGGCTCCGCAGCGCGATGGTTCACGATCAGCCGCGACCCGCGCTGACCCGTCAGATAGGTCCATACCCACTGGACGAACACGCTGACGCGGAGGCTCGACTGGCCGAGGAACTCGAGGTGCACCGCGGCCCACGCGAGCCAGGCGACGAACCCGGAGAGATGCACTCGTCCGCTCTGCAGCACGGCGAAGCCCTTCCCCACGACCGCCATGTTGCCCTTATCGAAGTAGCGGAACGGACGCGCCGGAGACTTTCCCGAGACCCGCCTGCCGATGAGCCTTCCCGCATAGCGTCCCTGCTGCATCGCGACCTGCGCGACGCCGGGGAGCGGCCTCCCGTCCTGCTGGAGTACGGCGGTGTCACC
>VBKG01000161.1 GCA_005879585.1 Deltaproteobacteria bacterium
GAACTCCGAATTCGCCGCGCTGACCGGCACGCGCAGCGGTTGCGTCTCGGTGTGGGGCGCTCACGACATGGCCGGGAACGTGTGGGAGTGGGTCGGGGAGTGGATCAATGCCGCGACCGCCTGTACCAGCTGGGACAGCGCGCACGGCGGGGACGTCAGCTGTATGGGCATTGCGCCCCCTGCCACCGTGCCGCCCGGTCCGGGCGCCAGCGAGCTCGTCTCCTTCGACGCGAACCTGCCGGGCACAATCATCCGGGGCGGAAATTACGCAACGGGCGACCGCAACGGAATCTTTGCCGTGTACGGCGTGGTGAATCCGTCGAACATCAGTCGCAGCACCGGATTCCGCTGCGCGAACTGACATTCGACGTCGCGGTCCCGACGACGGCGCTCGCCGGCACCGCGCCGCCCGGTCACTACAAGCTATTCGGAGTACGCCCGCGAGCTCGTCAGCGGAGAGGGGGGGATTCGAACCCCCGGTGCCGCAAGGGCACACACGATTTCGAGTCGTGCCGTTTCAACCGGGCTCACGCACCTCTCCCTCGCGCCACCGCTACCACACCGGCGCCGTACCGGCCACATCGCTCACCGTCGCCGCGGTCGACGGGCGCGAAAGAATTCCTGGACGGCCGCCCGGCACTCGTCCTCTCCCACGCCGGCGTCGACGGCGATGCGATGGTTGAGGCGCGAATCGCGACACAGATCGAATACCGATCCGGCGGCGCCCGCTTTCGGATCCGCGCAGCCGTATACCAGGCGCGCGACGCGCGCGTGCAGCGCGGCGCCGACGCACATGACGCACGGCTCGACGGTCACGTAGAGGACGGCCTCAGGCAGCCGGTAGTTGCCCGCCGCGCGTGCCGCCGCGCGCAGCGCTCGGATCTCGGCGTGTCCCGTCGGGTCGGCGTCGACGATACTGGCGTTCCCGGCCCGGCCGAGCACCACGCCGTCCCGCACCACGACGGCGCCAATGGGCACCTCCCCCCGCGCCCCGGCGGTGCGGGCCTCGCTGAGGGCCTCCTCCATCCACCGGCGATCGTCGGCGGCGGAGGCATTGCGCCGGGCGGCGGCGCCGCGCCGTCGCCCGGCGTCGAATCGCGGCGCTACTTCTTCTCCTCCTTCTTCCCCATGTCGCCCGTCTTCTCCCCACCGCCGGCCTTGCCCTCGCTGCCGGCCTGATCCTGACACTTCTTCACGTCGGACTCGCTGACGACCATCGTCTCGGCCACGTCCTTCACGGTCCGGCCTGTCTGCAGGTACTTGTTCACCTGCTTGCAGTTGACCTCTCCGGCCCTGCCGAGCCCCGCCGTACCGAGAAGCAGCCCCCCTGCGATCACGAGAACGCCAAGCTTCATGCCGAAGCCTCCTTGCGCTGACGCGCGGTTGTTGGGATGCCAGGGACAGGAACCGCTGGCTCGGCGTATAGCAACGCCTTTCCCGCAAGGGAAGTTACGGAGCGCGAACGCCGCGGCGCACGCGCAGGGCTCGTTGTGCGCTGGACAAACCGCACCGCGCGGCCTAGATGCAATGCGATGCGGCGGCTCGCGGCCGCGCTGGCGCTCGGGTTGGTCATTCCGGCGGGCGCCCGGCCGGCCGTTCTCGAACGGGTGGAGGTGGTGGAGGACGGCGGGCCACTCGTTCGCCTGCACGTTTCGGAGCCCGTGACGCCGGTCGCCCACGCGCTGCCGGCGGAAGGCAACCTGCCCGCTCGTATCTACCTCGACCTGCCGGTGACCGCGCTGCTACCTGCTGCGGCACCTCGACGCGGCGTCGGCCCGCTGTTGCGCGTGCGCCTGGGACGATTCGACGCCGGTACGGTTCGCGTCGTGCTCGACCTGGCGACGGCCATGCCATTCACCGTCGAGACGGGGACGCGCACCGTGAACGTGAGACTCGGCCCGGAACCGGCAAAGGCGGAGCGCCCCACGCCGCCGCCACCCGGCTCCCCGGCGGACGCGGCACCCGGACCGCCAGCGCCCCCGCCCGTCGCGACACCTCCGTCGCCGCCACCGCCCGTTGCCGTATTACCGCCACCACCAGCCGAGATGGCGAAGGCGCCGGAGCCGTCGGACGTCCAGGCCGAAGCCCCGCCGGAGCTTTCCAAAGTAGAGCCGGCGCCGCAAGCAAAGAGCGCAAAGCGCTCGATGCCGAAGGCCGAAGCGGCTCCGCCGGCGGCCGTGGTCAAGGTCCCTCGTCACTCGAAGCCCTCGGTTCGGCCACCGGCGCCGCCTCCAGCTCCAGCCGAGACTGCCCAGCCAGCCGAAATCCAGCCTGAAGCGCCGGTGAAGAGCGAGATGCCCTCGTCTCCATCTCCAGCGGAGGTTCCGCGTCCTTCGGCGCCAGCGAGCCGGCCACCGTCCACCACCAAGCCGCTTCCCCTGGTCATCATCGACCCCGGCCACGGCGGGCACGACCCCGGCGCCGCCGGCGTCGGCGGCATCGTCGAGAAGGACGTGGTGCTCGACGTGGCCCGCCGGCTGGCGGTGAAGCTCGCGACGCGGCTCCCGGTGTCGGTCGTACTCACGCGCCTCGACGACTCGTACGTGCCGATCGAACGCCGCGTTCCCGAGGTTGCCGAGGCCGCGCTCTTCCTGTCGTTGCACGCCAACGCCTGCCACGACGCGAGCGCCCGCGGCGTGGAGGTCTTCTACGGCGGGGGGAACGGGGGTCTCCCGGGCAACCTCGCAGCCAACCGCGCGATGCTCCTCGGTCGGGCCGTCGAATCCGCCCTCGCGACGGTGGTGGGCGGCGTGCGCGGCGACGCACGGCCGGGCACATTTGCAGTCCTCGCACGAAACGCGGTCCCTGGGGTCCTGGTCGAGATCGGCTACCTGACGCATCCGGGCGATGCGGCGCGCGCCTGCGACGGAGCGTACCAGGACCTCCTCACCGACGCGCTCGTGGAGGGCGTGCGGGATTTCCTGCGCGTTTCCGCGCCTGTGCTATGAGCCGTGGCGTTTGACACTCGACGCTCCAGGGTGCAGGGTTTAGAAAGCATGAAAAACCCCCCCTACAACGAAGAGGACTTGGTTCAGCTCGCCACGCGTATCCCGCGTCGCGTCGCCCGCGAGCTCAAAGAGTTCTGCGTGCGGAATGACGTGCGCTTGCAGAGCTTCGTGAGGACAGCGCTCGCCGAGAAGCTCACCCGGATGCGGCGCGGACCGGTCCGGCAGACGAGCCGCGCCCGGGCCTGAGCGGCCGTCCGACGAGGAAGCGCACTTCCCGGCGGTCGGCTATGCGAGACGCGTGCTGACCACCTGGAGGTCGCAGAACTCCTCGATCCCCCAGCGGCCGTTCTCCCGGCCGATGCCGCTCCATTTCATCCCGCCGAACGGCGCGAAGGCCCCTGTCTCGATGTGCTGGTTGACCCACGCGGTCCCGCATTCGAGGCGCTGCGCGATCTCCTCGCCGCGGGCGATGTCGGCGGTCCAGACCGACCCGCCGAGCCCGTAGTGTGATCGGTTCGCCTGCGCGAGGGCGTCCTCGACGTCAGAGTATGGGATGATGGGCAGCGCCGTCCCGAATTGCTCCTCGTCCACGAGTCGCACGCCCTCCCCGATCCCGGTCACGAGCGTCGGCGGATAGAAGTATCCCGGGCGGGCGAGCGGCGCCCCACCCGCTTCGATCGTGCCTCCGGCCCGCCGGGCGTCGTCGACCAGCTCCTGGACGCGTTCGAACTGCGGCCGGTTGTTGATCGGCCCGAGCTCGGTGCCCCCTTCGAGACCGTCGCCGACCTTCACCTGCCGTGCCATCGCCGCCAGCGCCTCGACCACCGGCCGGTATGCCCGCTCGTGCACGTAGAGGCGCTTGATCGCGATGCAGATCTGACCGGAGTTGGTGAAGGCGCCCCAGAAGAGGCGAGGTGCCACCTGCGCCGCGTCGACGTCCGGAAGTACGATGGCCGGGTCGTTGCCGCCGAGCTCGAGCGTGACGCGTTTCAGGTCGTCGGCCGCGGCGCGCATGATCTTCTTGCCCGTCGGCACGCTGCCGGTGAACGAGATCTTCCGGACCTGGGGGTGCGCCGTCATCCACGCCCCCACCTCGTCGCTGCCGCCGAGCACGTTGAGTGTCCCCCGCGGCACGACGGCGCGGAACACCGCGCCGAGCGCGAGCGAGGACAGCGGCGTGAACGGCGACGGCTTTGCCACGACGGTGTTGCCCGTCACGAACGCCGGGCCGATCTTGGCGACCAGTGTGGCGACCGGGTAGTTCCATGGCGTGATCGCCGCCGTCACGCCGAGCGGCTTGCGCACCACCATGACGCGCACCTTCTGATCCTCGCGCAGGATCTCGCGAGGGATCGGCTCCTCCGCGTAGCGCTTGAGGAGCCGTGCGGCCCCTCGCACCTCACCGGTCGCCTGAGCGAGCGGTTTGCCCTGCTCGAGGCAGACGAGTCGCCCGATCTCATCAGCCGCCGCGCCGAGCGCCTCACTCATCGCGACGAGGGTTCGCCGGCGCGCCGCCTCGTCGCGGCTCCAGTCGCCCGCGAAGGCGCGTGCGGCGGCGCCCATCGCCGCGTCGACCTCCCCATGCGTCGCGTCAGGGCAGCGGGCGAACGGCGCGCCGGTCGCCGGGTTGACGACGTCGAACTCCCGCCGGCCGGCGACCAGCTCGCCGTCGATCAGATGTGAGAGGGATTGAGTCATCCGGCGACCCTAGGCGACGCGCCACGCGGTCGCAACGGCCCTCCCGAAAGGACTACGCCGATCGGGCGGGTTCCATCTTGCTACCATTCACCGGCGAATGCTCCGCCCGACGACCATGCGAGGCGTCGCTCTTCGCCCTTGCAATAAGCCGTATCGCTAGCTATTGAGCCTCGGAAATCACCCGTCACGGGCGGAGAAGGAGGGATCATGGCAGCAAGCGAAGGGGAAATCTGGGTTCAGCTCGCGACCCGTATCCCGAAGCACCTGCACCGAGAGCTGAAGCTGTACTGCGTGAAGTCGGATGTGTCGGTGATGGACTTCGTCGTCAACGCGCTCGAGGAGAAGCTGCAGCGCGACGGCCGCAGCGCCGGGCGCCGGCGGCCTCGCACCTGACGTTCCACCGACAGAGAGCGCCGCGTCGCGCGGGTTGACCGCCGCCGCGGCGCTCTCCTAATCTGGCCCTCGAAGAGGAGGGCCCATGGCCGGTACCGCCCAGCCCATCGGCGCCGAGAACGGCGTCCGCCGCTACCAGCTCTTCATCAACGGCAAGTTCACCGACAGCCGGTCGGGGAAGACCTTCGAGAGCATCAGCCCCCACGACCGGTCGGTCGTGGCCGTGGTGGCCGAGGGCGACAAGACGGACATCGACGCCGCGGTCAGCGCCGCGCGGGGCGCCTACGAGGGTGTCTGGTCCACGACGCCGCCCGGAGAGCGGGCGAAGCTCCTGCTGAAGATCGCCGACCTCCTCGAGGCCAACAGCGCGGAGCTGGGTCGCCTCGAGACGCTCGACATGGGGATGCCCATGGTGATGAGCAGCGCCATGGGGGCCGTCTCGGCCGACGTGTTCCGCTACTGGGCCGGCATGGCGACGAAGATCCACGGGCTCACGGGAGAGCCGATGCGGCCGGGCGACTATCTCGGCTACACGCTGCGCGAGCCGCTCGGCGTCGTGGGCGGGATCACGCCCTGGAACGGGCCTCTCATCATGGCGGCGTGGAAGACCGCGCCGGCGCTCGCCTGCGGCAACACGGTGGTCTTGAAGCCGGCCGAGCACACGCCCATGACCTCGCTCGAGCTGGCGCGCCTCACCGCCGAGGCCGGGCTGCCCGAAGGCGTGCTGAACGTCGTCCCCGGCTTCGGCCCGACGGCCGGCGCGGCGCTCGCCTCGCACCCCGGCGTCGACAAGATCGCCTTCACGGGCGAGTACGTCACGGGCCGGCTCATCGTCCAGATGTCGGCGTCGAACCTGAAGACGGTGACCCTCGAGCTCGGCGGCAAATCGCCCCACATCATCTTCGACGACGTCGACCTGGAAGCCGCGGTCGCAACGGCGCTGTTCGGCCTGTACATGAACAGCGGCCAGATCTGCTCCGCCGGCACCCGCATCCTCGTCCAGGAGGGCCTCTACGACCGGTTCGTCGAGCGCTTCGTGGAGCGCTCGCAGCAGGTGAAGGTGGGCGATCCGATGGACTTCGCGACCCGCATGGGGCCGCTCGTCTCGGAGGAGCAGCTGGGCAAGGTCCAGCGCTACGTCGAGATCGGCAAGAAAGAAGGCGCGCGACTCCGCTGCGGCGGCGGGCAGCCGAAGGATCCCACGCTCGCCAGAGGGTTCTACCACGAGCCCACGGTCTTCACCGAGGTCGACAACAAGATGCAGATCGCGCAGGAGGAGATCTTCGGTCCGGTGGCGAGCGTGCTCCGCTTCCACGACGAGGACGACGCCGTCCGCATCGGCAACGACGTGATCTACGGCCTCGCCGCGGGCGTGCAGACGAAGGACTTGAAACGGGCGCACCGTCTCGCCAAGCGGCTGCAGGCCGGGACGGTATGGATCAACACCTGGCACATGATCGAGCCCAACTCGCCGTTCGGGGGCTACAAGCTCTCCGGCTACGGGCGCGAGAACGGGGTCGCGATGGTCGAGCACCTGACGCGTCTCAAGCAGGTCTGGGTCGACCTGAACGACTTCACGATGGACCTCTTCGCCTGACGTGCCGGGCTGCGAAGGGATGACGCCCCGCGCCCGCCGACTGCTGGCGCGGGTGCGCGCCGCGGCCGCGGACGGCGGGGAGCCCTTCGCCTTCATCATCAGCGGCGGCTGCTGCGGGGGCACCAATCCCGTCCTCTGCCACCGTGCGAACATCATCGACGGCTTCGACGTACAGCTCGGGGAGGCCGACGGCATCGCCGTCTACGCGCATCCCGATCACGCCCGGTATCTCGTCACGGATCGCTTCGTCATCGACGCCCTCGACGACGTCCGCAGCGACACCTTCTCGCTCGAGATCGCGCACGGCGGCCGGTTCGTCCTCCGGGAGCTGCCGGACAGCCCGCGTAACTCGGCGACGCCGGCTGTGTTGTCGCGGACGCCGTGACACGCGCGGGCCTGCTCTTCCTTCTCTTCCCCGGTGTCACGCTGCTCCGCGCTCCCGCGGTCGCGGGCGAGAACCACCCTCCCCGGAAGCCGCAGCCCGAGCATGCGACCGCCGCGCGGGCGCACCCCCAGCCGCCCGTCACTCCGGCCACCCCCGCCCCCGTCCAGGGGGCGACGCCGGGTGCGCCGCACGCCTGCGCCGTCCCCACCGCGCCGGGACTCGGCGCCGTCGTGGTCGGCTGCCGCCTCGACGCGCACCCGTTCCGCGGACTGGCCGCGGGCGTCGTCGACTACTGCCGCGGACACCTCGGCTATGCGCCGGGCGCACCGGACTGCTACGCGTTCGCCGACGAGGTGTGCACGGTCTACCTGCCGGCGAACGACGCGTGGACCGAGACCCGTCGCACGCTTCCCGGTGAGGCATTTCCGTGCCCCGATGCGCCCGAGCCGCCGGTGTGCCCGCGCCTCACATGGCGGTAGCCTGCTGACGCTCCGCGCTCAGCGCACGTCCTGGACGTAGCGGTCGACGAGGGTCGCGCCGGCGCCGTCGGGATCGCTCCGCAGGTCCCATCGCCACCGCTCGACCTCGAACTGCACGAGCGGGTCCGCGCCGGTCCGGTTC
Source organism: Deltaproteobacteria bacterium (assembly GCA_005879585.1). Classification (GTDB taxonomy): domain Bacteria; phylum Desulfobacterota; class Binatia; order DP-6; family DP-6; genus DP-3. The sequence goes on from VBKG01000161.1 coordinate 7,643, forward strand.
GTGCGCGCCGCGCACATCGCCAGATATTCGCGACAGACCGCCCGTCCCCGGGGATCGAACGCCTTCTTCACCACCGGGGTGATCGCGAAGGTGCGATACGTGCAGGTCCGGAGGGCGCCCGTCTCCACTCGTCCCGATCGCCGGTGGGCGAGGACCCGGTAGTACTCGACCACGCCGGTGCGGTCGCGCCACGAGAACATCTGCATCGCGGTGAGGGGATAGAACTCGATGCGGGTGATCCACGCCGCCATGATCATACTCGCGACGCCGGCCACCACCGATGGGCCACGCAGGCCGGCTTCGTGCCCGGGCGGGCGGTGACCGGCAGCGCCGGCCGGTCGCCCGCGGAGCGGGCCGCCCGGTTCGGCGACGTCGAAGAAGATCGCCTGCAAGAGCATCAGATCGAGGAACAGGAGGTTCTGGAGAAACAGGACTGCCACGTGGAAGAGGACCATGACGCATGGCAGCACGTGACGCGCGGTCCGGGAGAAGAGCACCGCGACGAACCCGACCTCGAGCGCCACGGACGCCAGGCCGAGAACCGTGAACAGCGCGTCCGGCGCGTGAACGAGGCGCAGCGACAGCCCCCAGTCGAAGTGCATGGGGTTGAGGCTCGTGCGGTAGTAGATCGCGCGGATGTTCGCGGCGTCCCACCAGTGCAGGCCGCCGTTGCGGAGCTTGCTGAGGCCCGACGCCGCGTACGCCAGCGCCACGACCGTCCAGCACGCATACCGTGACCAGCCATACACCGGCGCGCGTTCCGGAAGCGGCTCGCCGCCGCGCGCGCGGCGGTCGAGCGACCAGGCGTCCGCGCATGGCGTGCACGCGAGCACGGCGAGCACGTAGAGCGGGACGAGACCCGCGTGGTAGAACGCCGAGTACTGGCGGAGGATGCCGCCGAAGACGACGTAGGCGAGCGCGGCGAGCGGCAGCGTGACGCGGGTGCGCCAGCCGGCGGCAGCGGCCAGCAACAGGCCCGCGGTCACGGCCTTGAAAGCCGCGAGCGCCTCGGGACTGGCGACGAAGCGCCGGAAGCCGACCGGCAGCGTATAGAGGACCTCGAGCACGCCCATCGGCGCGATCAGGGCCCGCGGCAACGACGCGCTGCTCGGCAGGTCCTCGACCACCACGTGCCCGAGCAGGATGGTGCAGACGAGGATGCGGATGGCCGCCAGGGATTCCGGCGCCGCCTCGCCGACGTTCCGGAAGAACTCCGGACGCCGCACGATCCGGAAGAGCAGGAAGAAGAGGATCGGGACCAGCGCGAGCCAGGCGGCCGCCCTCTCCGCGAGCCGATCAGCCATCAGCGGTCGAGTCTAGTGGTCTCGGGCGCCGGCAATCCACCGGTGCGCGGGCATTTTCCGCTTGACGGGCGCGCGGATGGCGCCTTACAAAGCGGCCCGAAACGGGGTCGCCAGCGCGCCATGCTCGAGCGCCGCATTGTGTTCGTCGACGCCGCCCGCGGCCTCGCGGTGGCGCTTGCCCTCTACATCCACAGCCTCGCGACGTTCGGCGCCTGGTACCATCTTCCGCGGCTCGGACAGGCGCTCGTGCGCCTCGTCACGAGCGCGGCGACGCCGACCTTCATCGTGCTCTTCGGCGCGATGCTCGAGATGGTCTACTACCCCGGCCTGGTCGAGGGCGGGAGGCGCCGCGTGCGGGTGCGCCTCCTTCGCCGGAGCTGGAACTGCTACGTCGCCTACCTCGCCGTCGTCGCGGCCAGCGTGGTCGGAGGCCGGCGCGGCATGCTGCACGGCGTCGCCGCCGCGCTGTCGCTCGGTGACGCGCAGTACGGGAACATCTTGAAGTTCTACGCCTTCGCGCTCGTGCTCGCGATTCCCCTGCTCGGCTTCCGCCAGCGCCGGGGCCTCCTCCCCACGGTCCTCCTGGGGCTCGCACCATGGGTGGCCGTCGCGTGGCTCGACCGTGTCTCCTGGCCTCCACCGTCGAGCGATCTCTCCTACCTGAGCGCGATGCTCGTCGGACGGCCGATCGGACGTTCCTGGATCAGCCTGCTGCACAGCCAGGCACTGGTCGTGACCGGCATGACGATCGGGTGGAGCCTGTCGGCCGGTAGCGGGGAGGAGCGCGGGAAACGCTTCCGCCGCACCGCGACGCTGATCCTGCTCGCGGCGCTCGCCGTGTCGTGCGCGGTCGTCCTGGCCGTCGGCCCACGCGACGCGTTCGGTGGATACACGACGCTCCGATACCGCGCGAGCCATCACGTCGGGTACTACGCGTTCGGGCTCGTCGAGGCGACGGCACTCCTGATCGGCCTCTCGCTTCTGCTCCCTCCCCGCATGGCATATCGGCCGGGGCTCGCGCCGTTCCTCTGTCTCGGCCGCTCCTCGCTCCTCGCCTTCACGCTCGGCAATTGCCTGCTCGACTTCTGGCCACGAGCCTGGGTGCTCCCCGTCACGACCGGTCTCGTGGCGAGCGCGCTCGTGCCTGCCTGCGTGATGTGCATCGTGCTGCTCGTCGAGAGCCGCCTGTTCGAGCCGGCGGCCGCTCGCGGCTCACCGGCGCCGGCCGCGGTGCCGCGGCCGCTGCGCAAGCTCGGCTGAGCGACGCGCGCGCGTCCTTACTTCACCGCCCGCGCGGCCGGTGACGTCGCCGACCGGCGGACCGCGGCGCGCAACGCATCCGCCCGCGCGACGCGCGCAAAGACCCGCGGCGTGCCGTCCGTCTCGGGGAGATGGAGCGTGGCGTAGCCGAGGAGACGGCCAGGAAACGTCGGCGCGACGTCGATCTCGTCCGGCTTCGGGTTCACCAGCTCGACCGTGTGAGCTCGGAAGAGGCCCTCCTTGATCACCAGCCGGCGATCGGTGAGCGCGAACTCGGACGTCCGCCACGTCACGGCCGGCGCGACGAACCCGAGCGCCGCGACCGCCGCGGCACCGAGGCAGACGAGGCGGACCGTCGACGGCGCGAGCTCGTTGTGCAGGATGATCATCGTCGCGGCGAAGATCACGAACGCGGCGAACCCGAGCGCGTTGCCGAAAATCACGGGATGGAGGCGGGTGCGGAATACCACCCGCTCGCCGGGCCCGAGTTGGCGGTCGACGTACGACATGCGCCGCCCGTCTTCTAGGCGCGGCCCGCACCTCGCGCAAGCATCGCGTCGGCCGGCGCTTGGCAGGTGGCACCGAAACCTCTACCCTGCGGACCCTGGCCTTCGCGAGCCCGATGCCGGCGTCCTCTCTCGATACGGTGTCGATCAACACCATCCGTTTTCTCTCCGCCGACGCGGTCCAGAAGGCCAACTCCGGCCATCCCGGTCTGCCGATGGGCGCCGCCGCGATGGCGTACGCGCTCTGGACGCGATTCCTGAAGCACAGTCCCGCGAGCCCGACGTGGCCGGATCGCGATCGCTTCGTCCTGTCGGCGGGGCACGGCTCCATGCTGCTCTACTCGCTGCTCCACCTCACCGGCTACGACCTGCCGCTCGAGCAGCTCCAGAGCTTCCGGCGGCTCGGCAGCCGGACCCCGGGGCACCCCGAGCGCAACCTCGCGTCCGGCGTCGAGACCACGACGGGGCCACTCGGCCAGGGGCTCGGAACCGCCGTCGGAATGGCGGTCGCCGAGGCCCATCTGGCGGCCCGCTTCAACCGTCCGGGCCATACCGTCATCGATCATCATACGTACGTGCTGGCGAGCGACGGCGATCTCATGGAGGGAGTCGGCGCCGAGGCGTGCTCGCTGGCCGGCCACCTGGGGCTCGGGAAGCTGATCGTCCTCTACGACGACAACCGCGTCTCGCTGGCGGGCACCACGTCGCTCTGCTTCACCGAGGACGTCGGCCAGCGCTGCGCCGCGTACGGCTGGCACGTCGCGCGGGTGGACGACGGCAACGACCTCGACACCGTGACGCGCGCGATCGACCAGGCGCGGGCCGAGCGTGCGCGGCCGTCGTTGCTCCTCGTCCGGACGCACATCGGCTTCGGGGCGCCACACAAGCAGGATACCTTCGAGGTGCACGGGGCGCCGCTCGGCGAGGAGGAGCTCCGCGCCGCCAAGCAGAAGCTCGGCTGGCCGACGGAGCCGTCCTTCCTGATCCCGCCGGAGGCGCTGCAGCACTTCCGGAGCGCCGTGCCGCGCGGCCAGGAGCTCGAGCGCGAGTGGCGGCGAAAGACTTCGGCCTACGCGTCGGCCTTTCCCGACCTCGCCGCGGAGCTCGAGCGCCGCTTCGCCGGCACCCTGCCGAAGGGATGGGACCGCGACCTGCCCGGCTTTGCGGCCGACGCCAAGGGACTGGCGACGCGCAAGGCCTCCGAGTCCGTCCTGCAGGTGCTCGCCCCGCGCCTGCCCGAGCTGGCCGGCGGCTCGGCCGACCTCAACCCGTCCACCTTCACGTGGCTCAAGGGTGCGGGCGATTTCGAGAGTCCCGCTCGCTCGTCCGACGGCGTCCAGGGCGCGGTCGGTGGGCCGTGGGGCTACGAGGGCCGGAACCTCCATTTCGGCGTCCGCGAGCACGCGATGGGCGCGGCGGTGAACGGCATGGCGGCGCACGGCGGCTTCATCCCCTACGGCTCGACGTTCCTCATCTTCTCCGACTACATGCGTCCCGCGCTGCGGCTGTCGGCCCTCATGGAGCTCGGCACGATCTGGGTCTACACGCACGACAGCATCGGGCTCGGAGAGGACGGCCCGACGCACCAGCCCGTCGAACACTACGCGGCGCTGCGCGCGATTCCGGGCCTGCTGTTCATCCGACCGTGCGACGCCGCCGAGACGGTGTGTGCCTGGAAAGTGGCGATCGAGAACCGTCATCGTCCGACGGCGCTCGCCCTCACGCGCCAGAACGTGCCCGTCCTCGACCGCACGACGTACGCGCCGGCGGACGGGCTCGCGCGCGGCGCCTACGTGCTGAATCCCCGCGTGACCCGGCCCGATGTCGTTCTGCTCGCGACCGGCTCCGAGGTGCAGCACATCGTCGCGGCCGAGACGCTCCTCGCCAAGGACGGGATCCAGGTGCGGCTCGTCTCCATGCCGTGCTGGGCGCTCTTCGAGGAGCAGCCGGACGACTATCGGGACAGCGTGCTGCCGCCGTCGGTTGGCGCGCGTCTTGCGGTCGAGACCGGCGTCTCGCTCGGCTGGCATCGGTGGGTGGGCCCGCGCGGTGCCACGGTGACGCTCGACCGGTTCGGCGCGTCGGCGCCGGCGGCCGACGTCATGCGCGCCTTCGGCTTCACGGCCGAGCAGGTCGCCGAGCGCGCCCGCCACCTGCTGGCCCGGTGAGCGAGTGTCGAGGATGAGGAGGGGCAAGATGGCGAGGCAGAAGGCGACGTCCGTCCCGGCGGTCAATCCGCTCGTCGAGCTCCACAAGCTCGGGCAGTCGCCCTGGCACGACAACATCCACCGAGCCCTCCTTTCCTCGGGGCGGCTCGCGCGCCTGATCGCCGCGGGCGAGGTGACGGGGCTCACCTCGAATCCCACGATCTTCGAGCAGGCGATCGCGTCGAGCCGCGACTACGACGCCGAGCTGCACGCGCTCGCCGCCAAGCGGAAGACCGCGGAGCAGATCTACGAGGCGATCGCCGTCCGTGACATCCGTGACGCGGCCGACCTGTTCCTGCCGGTGTTCAAGCGAACGTCGGGTCGCGACGGCTTCGTCAGCCTCGAGGTCGCCCCGCGGTTCGCGCACGACACGGAGCGGACGGTGCGCGAGGCGCACCGGCTCTGGCGCGCGGTCAATCGTCCGAACCTGATGATCAAGATCCCGGCGACGCGCGCCGGCGTGCCCGCCATCGAGCAGGCGATCGCCGATGGGCTGAACGTCAACGTCACACTCATCTTCTCCCTCGCCCGCTACGACGCCGTCATGGACGCGTACCTGCACGGACTCGACCGGCGGCTCACAGCAGGCAAGCGCGTCGACCGGATCGCGTCCGTCGCGAGCTTCTTCGTGAGCCGGGTCGACACGGCCGTCGACCGCCTGCTCGACGAGAAGCGCGGGGGCGGCGCCGGCGAGGCAACCCCGTTGCTCGAGGCGCTCCGCGGCCAGGCGGCGATCGCCAACGCCAAGCTCGCCTACGCCGCGTTCCGCCGGAAGTTCGGCGCCGAGCGCTTCACCACGCTCGCGCGCTCGGGCGCCCGGGTCCAGCGGCCGCTCTGGGCGAGCACGTCGACCAAGAACCCGGCGTACCCCGACACCTACTACGTCGAGGCGCTCGTCGGACCGGACACCGTCGACACGATGCCACCGGCCACGCTCGACGCGTACCGCGACCACGGCCGTCCGGAGGTCCGCCTCGAGCGCAACGTCGACGAGGCGGAACGGGTGCTCGAGCGCCTCGCGCAGGTGGGCGTCAGCATGGAAGCCGTGACGGAACGGCTCGAGGTCGAGGGCGTCGCGGCCTTCGCCCAGTCGTACGACGCGCTCGTCGCCACCGTCGCGGCGCGGCGCGAGGCCGTGCTGATGGGGCGGAGCGGCGACGTTGCGCTCGGACGCGCGGCCGCGCGCGTGGAGACGGCGGCGCGCGCCATGGACGAGGCGCGCGTGGGCGCGCGGCTCTGGCAGAAGGACCCGACGCTGTGGAAGCCGGACGACCCGAAGCACCAGGCGGAGATCGCCGACCGCTTCGGCTGGCTCGCGCTCGTCGAGCGCATGGAAACGCGCATCGCCGAGCTCGAGGCCTTCGCGGCCGAGGCCCGCCGCGACGGCTTCGCGCGGGCGCTCGTCTGCGGGATGGGCGGCTCGTCGCTCGCCCCAGAGGTGCTCCGGCGGACCTTCGGCGTGGCGAGCGGCCACACCGACGTCGCGGTGCTCGACTCGACGGATCCCGCCGCCGTCCGGAGCGCCCTGGCCTGGAGCGAGCCGGCCCGCACGCTCTACCTGATCTCATCGAAGTCGGGGACGACCACCGAGCCCGACGCGTTCTTCCGCTTCTTCTGGGAGCAGGTACGTGCGACCAAGGGTGACCGCGCGGGCGAGAACTTCGTGGCCATCACGGACCCCGGCACCGCGCTCGAGCGCGAGGCGACGGAGCGCGGCTTTCGCCGGACATTCCTCAATCCGGCCGACGTCGGCGGCCGTTACTCGGCGCTCTCCTACGTCGGCCTTCTCCCGGCGGCGCTCCTCGGCGTCGACCTCGCGCGGCTCCTCGAGCGCGCCCGGCGGATGCGGGTGGCGTGTGGCCCCGCCGTCGGCGCGCGCGAGAACCCGGGCCTTCGCCTCGGCGCCGTGCTCGGCGCGCTCGCCCGGGCCGGCCGGGACAAGCTCACGCTGATCGCGTCCGAGCGGGTGGCCCCCTTCGGGCCGTGGGTGGAGCAGCTGATCGCCGAATCCACGGGCAAGGAGGGGAAGGGGATCGTACCGGTCGACGGCGAGCCACTCGGGCGCCCGGCGGACTACGGCAAGGACCGCATCTTCGTCTACCTCCGGCTCGGCCCCCGCCACGACCGCGCGGTGCGTGCGCTCGCGCGGGCGGGACAGCCGGTCGTCACGCTCGCGCTCGGTGACGCGTACGACCTCGGCGGCGAGTTCCTGCGCTGGGAGATCGCGACCGCCGCCGCGGCCTGGGTCCTCGGCATCGACCCCTTCGACCAGCCGGACGTCCAGGCGGCGAAGGACATCACGGTGCGGTTACTCCGCGAATACACGGCAAGCGGCCGGAAGCCCGCCGTGTCCGACGCCGTTCCGGTCGCGGCCGCGGACTTCTCGGCTCGGCTCTTGACCCATCTCCGTGCGGCACGCCCGCCGGATTACGTCGCCGTCACCGCCTACGTCGAACGCACGCCGCGCCGCGAGCGGCTTCTCGCGGACCTGCGCGCCGCCGTCCGTGGCCGTTTCCGGGTGGCGACGACCGTCGGCTTCGGCCCCCGGTTCCTCCACTCGACGGGGCAGCTCCACAAGGGCGGGCCGCCGACCGCCGTCGTCGTCCAGCTCACCGCCGACGACCCGGCGGACGAGGCCGTCCCCGGCGCGGGCTACACCTTCGGCGTGCTGAAGGCGGCCCAGGCGGCCGGCGACTACGAGGCGCTCGCGAGCCGCGGCCGCCGCGTGCTGTCCGTCGCCCTCGGGGCCGACGTCGAAGCGGGCCTGCAGGCGGCGATCCACGCCGTCCGGCGGGGTGTCGTCGGGCCGCGGCGTCCGCGCGTCCCGGCGTCGCGGAAGGCGCGTCAGACGGGCACGTGACGGGATGGCGCCGCACGTCCTCGCGGGCGACATCGGCGGAACCAAGACCGACCTCGCCCTCTACACGGTCGAGCCGCCGCGACGGCTGACGCTCGTCCGCCAGCGCACCTACCCCAGCCGCGAGTACGCGAGCCTGGACGCGGTGCTCGCGGACTTCGTCCCCGGCGGCGGCGAGCGCGTCGCCGCCGCGGCGTTCGGAATCCCCGGACCCGTGCTGGGCGACGTGGTGATCACCACCAACCTGCCGTGGCGCGTCGACCGCACGGCGCTCGCACGCGCCATCCCGTGCGAGCGCGTCCGTCTCCTGAACGATCTCGAGGCGACGGCTTACGGCGCCGCGTTCCAGCCGCCCGAGACCCTCCATATCCTGAACGCCGGGACGGCAAGATCCGGCAACCGCGCCGTCATTGCCGCCGGCACCGGCCTCGGGCAGGCTTTCCTTTTCTGGGACGGCACGCGCTATCGCGCCGCCGCCACCGAGGGCGGTCACGCCGACTTCGCACCCCAGGACGACGACGAGTGGGCGCTCGCTCGGTTCCTGCGGCGCCGCCATCCGGACCACGTCTCGGTCGAGCGCGCCGTCTCCGGCCCCGGCCTCTTCGCCATCTTCGCCTTCCTCACCGAGGAGCGCGGACGTCCGGTCGACGCCGCCATCCGCGAGCGGCTCGCGACGGGCGACCCGGGAGCGGTGATCGGCGAGGCCGCCCTCAAGGGCGACAGCCCGGTGTGCGCGGAAGCCGTCGAGATGTTCCTCGGCCTCTACGGCGCGCAAGCGGCGAACCTGGCGCTCACCGTGATGGCGGTCGGCGGCGTCTTCGTGGGCGGCGGCATGGTCGTGAAGCTCCTGCCGCTCGTAGCGGCGCCCTTCATACGCCGCTTCACGGCGAAGGGGCGCTACGCGGATCTCCTCCGGGGCATCCCCGTCCGCGTCCTCCTCGATCCGGCGACGGGCCGG
>VBKG01000222.1 GCA_005879585.1 Deltaproteobacteria bacterium
TGAACTTGTAGGCTTTAATGATTCCTATGCGCCGAGGTCTTTCGGCAAGATCGGCGATTCGATCGACGTGCTCGTCAACAACGCCGGCATCTACAGTATCAACGCCATCGAGGATGAGAACCTCGAGCAGTTCCGGCGCGTGATGGAGACGAACTACTTCGGCGCCGTGCGGTGCGTGAAGGAGGTGCTCCCGGGAATGCGAAAGCGGGGGTCGGGCTGCATCATCAACGTGACGTCGGTCGCCGGGCGCGTCGCCTTCCCGGCGACCAGCGCCTATTGCGCATCCAAGTTCGCTCTGGAGGCGTTCACCGAGTCCCTGGCGCAGGAGGTGAAGGGCTACGGAATCAAGGTCGCTTTGGTGGAGCCGGGCATCATCGATACCGCCATGGCAACCACGAATCTGCCCAAGTACGTCGAGAACACGATCTACCCGCACGGGCGCCGGATCCACGCATTCTTCACCAATCCCGAGAAGCCAGAGGCGTCTCCGACACTGGTTGGAGAGATGATCCGATACGTGATCGAGAGTCACGACCCGCGCCTACGCTTCCCCGTCGGGCCCGACGCGCTCTCATTCCTCGGGTGGCGCGGCGCCCTGAGTGACGAGGACTGGGTCGGCCTCAGTGGCCTGGTGCGCGACGCGGACTACTTCGAACGGGTCCTCCTGGATACCGGAGTGGATCTGCGCTGGAAACATGTTCGGAAAACGCCTCCAGCGCAATCGACGGCGGCGCTTTGCCTCCCCGCGCCCGCTCCGCTAGACGAGCCCTTGGCCATGCTCTCGACCGGTGACTTCAAGCGCGGGCTCCGGCTCCTTCTCGACGGCGATCCGTACGTCATCCTCGACGTGCACGTGCAGACGCCGTCCGCGCGCGGCGCGAGCTCGCTCACCAAGGTGAAGGTCCGGAACCTCCGCACGGGCCAGGTCTTCGACCGGACCTTTCGCGGCGGCGACAAGGTCGACGAGCCGAATCTCGCCTTCCGTCCGGTCCAGTTCCTCTACCGCGACGCCGACGGCTTCCACTTCATGGATACGCAGAGCTACGAGCAGGTCGCCCTCTCGGCTGACGAGGTCGGGGCGGGCGCGGGCTACCTGACTGAGGGCCTCGAGGGAATCCGCTCCGTCGTCTTCAACGACCGGGTCATCGCGCTCGATCTCCCGAACACCGTCACACTGCGCGTCGCCGAGACCGGGCCTGCGCTGAAGGGCGCGACCGCCACGGCGCAGACGAAGCCGGCGACGCTCGAGACGGGCCTCGTGATCCAGGTACCGTCGTACCTCGAAGCGGGCGAGCTGGTGATCGTCGATACACGGGATGGCCGCTTCACCGGCCGCGCGCGCGGCTGACACACCGTGCGCCTTGCGACGGCGTCATGTGTGGCGCTGGCGACACACGACGCATGCCCGTGGCTCGCTTCGATGCCGTGATTTCGATGGCACGGCGCTTGCCTTGCCGCGCATGACCCGCGCCGGCGCCCTCGTCGTCTTGACGCTCCTCGCACCCGTCTCGGTCGCCGTCGCCGGCGACGACGAACGGGGGTGGAAGTACCTGGTCGACCGTCTGGTGGCCAACGGCGTTCCGCGCACGCGCGTGACCGCCGTCTTCAGCGACCCGCGGATGGAGCCGTTCACGGGCGTCCAGTTCTCGATGGGCGGGAAGGAGCCCCGGAGGCTCTACCGCGCGTTCTTCCGTCCTTCGACCGTCGCCGCCGCGCGGCGGTGCCGCGACGAGAACGCCGCTTCTCTCACTTCCGCCGAGCGAACCTACGGCGTCCCGGCGAGCGTCGTCACCGCGATCCTCTTCGTCGAGACGTCGTGCGGCCGGAACACGGGGTCGAGCCCGATGTTCTACCGCCTCGCCCGACTCGCGATGGCGAACGAGCCGGCGAACGTCGCGGACAACATCGAGCGTTTCGCCCGGCACGGCGACGTCGACCCTCGCGTCGAGCGGCGCGTGCGCGCCCGTGCGCGCGAGCTCGAGGACACCTTCTACCCGGAGGTCCGCGCGGCGTTCGAGGTGGCGGACCGCATGGGGGTGCATCCGCTCTCGCTCCGCGGCTCGGCGTCCGGCGCGATCGGTTTCCCGCAGTTCCTTCCGACGAGCTACCTCAAGTACGGCGCCGACGCCGGTGGCGACGGCCGCGTCGACCTCTTCGACGCCGCGGATGCCGCCGCCTCGTGCGCGAACTACCTGGCCGGAAACGGCTGGCGCCCGGGGCTCTCCGCGGCGGGGCACCGTGACGTCATCTGGCGCTACAACCACTCGGACACCTACATCGATGCGGTACTCACCCTCGCGCGGGAGATCGACCATCCGACGTCCGTCCGGAAGAACGCGCCGGGGCGAACGGTGAAGGTCGCCGCCCGTCATCGACCGAGCGTCAAGGCCCGGCGCGTCGCGACGCCGTGCAAGCGGACACCGACACGCCGGGCGCCTCAGCTCCAGGCGAGCGCGCGGCCGTAGCGAAGGCGCTCCACGGCCGGGTGGGAAGAGCGGATTCCGTCCCGCTGAACGCCTATCGACGACGGCCCGCCGCCCTGAGGACGAGCGACCCGCTCACCCCGAACGTCAGCGCGACGACGGCCAGCCACGGAGTGCCGCTCCCGGCGGCCTTCAACCACAGCGCGACCATGACGAGAGCGGCGATCAGGAGCAGCGTCCCGGTCGCGCGCAGGCCAGCGGTAGGCCTTGCCGGGGCGGTCGGTGGCGGCGCCGTCGTCTGCGGCGGGGGCGGCGGCGGCGGCTCGGGCGCGCTCCGCGCGCGCTCGTCCTTCGCCGCGGTCCACGAATCGCCGGGCGCGGGCTTCTCCTCGAACGCCGGCGTCGCAGGGTTCGATCGCGGGGCGTTCTCTTCGATCACAGGCTGCGGCGTGACGGCGGGGCCGGGGCGCACAGTCGACGTGGCGGGCGGGTCGTCGGATACAGCCGCCGTAGCCGGCGGTGCGGCGGCAGGGCCGGGTAACGGCGACTCCTCGACCGGAGCGTGTCGCACCGGCGGCGCCGCGGAGACACGGACGGAAGAGCCGACAGTCGGAACGTCGGACTTCGCCGGCGTCGCGACCTCCGCGGCTTGCACCTCTCCCACTCGCAAGCCGCGCGCCGCCAGCAGCCGCGTGAGCGCCTGGCACAACTGCTCGAGCCACGGCTGGATCGCCTCCGCCGGCGGCAGGTCCGGCGCGACGCAGTAGCGCTCTGCGCGACCGCCGTCGCCCCACCGATCGGCGTGCGCTCGCAGTGCCAAGAGGCGGCGGTCGATGGCCGCGCCCGGCGGCAGTTCCCGCACGTGGACGGTGACACCCCGTCGACCGGGCGCCAGCGCGATCTGACGGACGACCAGGTCGAGGGCGCTCGGCGTGCGATCGGCGGTGACGCTCGCGGCCCGGCACTGGTCCATGGAGGCCTCCACGCCGTAAGCGTTGCCGAGCACCACGACCCAGAGCGCGCCGTCCGCGATGCGCCGGAGGGCTGCGACGTCGCAGCTGGTATCGAGCCGGACGCGCTCCGTCGTCAGTTTGACGCCCTGCGCCTGGAGCTGTCTCGCGAGGGGAGGCGCGACGCCGTCCGTCAGCCCGCGCCACTCCCGCTCGGCATCGTCGGTCACGCCGACGAAGAGGAGGCGGAGATCAGCGGGCATGGTCCCGGAAGGCGAAGGTCACGGTCGGCCGCTATACCGGGACGCCGTCGCTTACAAGCTGCCGTGCCATGGTTCAGAAGACCTCCACCTCCGACAGCACGCCGTAGTGGTCGGCGGGCCACAGCGGATTCCCGTCAGCTCCGTGGCCGGGCCGGTCGAGGATGACACGGCTCGCATCGACCCGGACTGGCGTGTCCGCGCCCGGGGCGACCAGCACGTAGTCCACCCGCCGTCGAACCGCGGGGGCTTCGGTCCGGACCGGCTGCCAAACGGTGAAGCCCGGGGCGTCCGGGTTCGCGGCGCGGAACGTGTCGACCAGGCCATCGTCGGCAAGGAGACGCTTAACCCCCGAGGTCTCGGGGGTACTATTGAGATCCGCCATCAGGATTCGCGGCGCTCGCCCGCGCCGCGCTTGCAAGAGCCGGGTGAGGCTCCTCAGCTGGCAGGTGCTGCTGGCCGTGTGCGTGGAGCACGCGTCGAGCGGGCCCCAGGGCGTATCCAGCGTGGCGCAGAGCAGCACCCGCCCGTACCAGTGATCGCACGAGTCCACCGGCACGGCGTCCCAGGCGACGATCGGAAATCGGCTGAGGACGGCGGGACCCTCGTCGAATCCCATCGCCCAACTCGCGAGGCGGCCCACCCAGCGATAGCCCGCGGGGGCTCGCACGTAGTGAAGGCCGAGCGCGGCGGCGAGCCGGCCGGCGACGTCGCCCCGTTTTCTTCCCGAGGAGGCTTCCTGCAAGCCGATCAGGTCGACGTCGAGGCCGCGAAGTCCTTCGACAGCCATGGCCAGCCGTTCCTCGAGGTGCTGACCGTCGCCCCGGAAGCGGAACCCGCCGTGGAGCATGTTGAAGCTGATGACGCGCAGCGGCCTTGGCGATTCCGCGCCCGACACCGGCCACGAGGGCACGAGCAGGAGGCCACAAAGGAGAATTCGAGGACACCGCATGGGCCTCCACGCAGTGTACCCGCTTCGGGACACTCGAACACACTTCCTCACGCGATACCCCAAGTCGGATCGGTAGGTCCTGAACGGCCTACGCAGCCTCCTCGATGCCCCTGCAGGAGCGCCGCGGTGAACGAAGTAGAAGACGCGCTGGCGGATGTGGAGTGCACGTGGACGACGGCACCGGTACACTGAACAGATGCTCGGCTAGAGGAGGCGAAGGCGATGGATGTCCCGGTTGGACGGGCCGCCGGCGTGAGCGGCGGCCGTGAGCGGCTGTGGGGTGTGGTGGGGGGGCTGGTCGGGGTCCTCGTCGGCGTCGGCGGCCTCCTCGTCCCGTGGCTCCTTGTGGGCACGCCTCTCAGCGATCTCGTGGGCGTGCCCTATCCGCCGATCTTCACGCGACCGACGGTGACCGTGCTCGACTACTACTTCCTGGGGTTGGTCGGGCTCGGACTCATCTTCCTCGAGGGTGCGATCGTGGCGCTGCGGAGGAGCAAGTACCCGCGTACGGACGGCACTGGACCGGCGCTCCTCGGGACCGTCCTCTGCGCGCTCGGCGGCGTCGTCCTGTTCATGCGCCTCTGGATCGTCGTTCACCGATGACGAGAGCGGGTCGCCATCGAGCTCTCTCGCAAGAGCCGGGTGGGGAGGCCCCAGCCGTTGACGCGAATGGATGGCTGTAGGAACGACAGGCTGTAGGA
>VBKG01000017.1 GCA_005879585.1 Deltaproteobacteria bacterium
CGTCAGCATCGGGTTTCAGGCGTGGGAATACACCCACGCGCCGCTTGCGGAGCAGTTCGAGACCGAGGGAATCCGGCAGGTCGAGCTCGATGTCTTCGCCGACCCGCGGGGTGGACTCTTTGTGCGGCGCGGCGGGCTCGCCTTGATCGGCGAAGATCCGAACTCGGGGATCCCGGAGCTCGATCAGCCGAGCCCCTCATCACGCCCGACGACGTGCGGCATGGGCGCGCGACGCTCGAGGAGGCTGTGCGCACGATCGGTTGGCCTCGGCTCGGTCGCGCGCGCGGGCGCGTGGCTGCGCTGAGCGCGCTCCCGGCGGTCAGCCCGCCGCCGACTGGATATTCGCCGCGGCGCTGTTCCAGAGGGGCACGATGCGCGCGCCCACGAGCTGCACGGCGACGATGACGGCCACCGTGATGACGCCGATGGCGATGGCGTACTCCGCAAGGCCCTGACCTCGCTCGTCCCGCCGGAGCCGTGCCCTCGTCGTGACGGTCTTCATGTCGGGGGCGGACGGAAGCAACTTCGATGCCGACGCCGCGCCCGCAAATTTCCGTCGCCACGTGTTTCACGCGTGTCACACTCGCGTGCCACAGCGGCACGCCGTTAACTCCACCCGTACATCGCGAGGAACCGGCGGAGCCGCGGGTCGTCGGCGGAGAGCGGAGGGATCCAGGGGCCGAGCGCTGTGCGCTTCCACCAGGCGCCGGTCGGGTCGTCGGGCGGCGCGAACTCGTAGCGGAAGAGCCGCGCGCGGATCCAGCGCGGCGGAGCGTCGGGAAACGGGTTCGTCGCGAGCAGGCTCAGCGCGCCCGGATCGTTGTGCAGCAGCTTCCAAAGCAGATGCAGCGTCCAGGGATATCGGTCCGCCGTCGACATGGCCGCGAACCAGATCTGCCAGTCGATGCGATACTGATACGGCGCAATGACGCATGGTCGCCGCGCCGGATCGCCCGGCTTGCACTTGAACTCGTACGGCTCCCAGCGCGTGTCGTCGCCGGGCACCGCGTCGCGCGTGCCCTCGAAGACGACCTCGCGCCGCTCCCGTCCGACGCTGCCGAAGGCGCCGTAGGTGTTCACCAGATCGAGCCGGTTGAACGACGTGTTCATCGCCTGGCGCGGGGAGAGGAGGTTCCGCACCGGCGCGACGCTCAGCACGGCCACGACGGCGACCAGCCCGGCGACGGCCACCTGCTGCGCGCGCGACGGCTCGGCCTCGGCCGCCGCCCGCGCCGCGCGCGCGACGAGCCGCCGGGGGAGCACGCGGCCGAGGAGCGTGTCGTCGAAGCAGGCGAGGATCGGCACGATCGTCAGCCAGTTGAGGAACGAGAGGTTGCCGCTCGCGATGAGGAAGAGCTGGAAGGCGAGGAGCACCACGCCGGCCGCGTGGCGGGCGAGCCGGGGCCAGAAGGCGAACCACGGCGCGCCGAGCTCCGCGACGTGGTTGAACACGACGCCGGCCCGGTGGAACCAGCGCGGCATGAAGTGCAGCCGGCGGCTCAGCGGGTTCGGAATCGGCTGCGTCTCGTAGTGGTAGTAGAGGCAGGTGAGGTTCCGCCAGCACGGGTCGCCGCGGAGCTTGATGAGGCCGGCGCCCACCATGACGCGGAAGATGAGCCAGCGAAAGCACCAGATCACCGCGACGGGTGGTGGTCGGCGCGGGAACGGCCGGCCATCCAGCAGCGGGCAGAGGAAGACCGCGAGGAAGCCGGTCTCGAGCAGCTGGATCTCCCAGCCGTACCCGTACCAGTCCTGCCCGATGTGCACGAAGGAGAGGTAGAGCGCCCAGAGCATCGCGAGCAGGACCGCGTTGGCGAACCCGAGCACGACGACGAGCGACAGCGCCGTGCCCACCCACGCGCCGGTGACGAGCACGCCATCCGAGACGTCGAGCCAGAAGAGGCTCGGGATCTGGAGAAAGCCCGCCCGCGCCGACCCGAAGTGCGTCTGGACCCGGTCGAGGAAGAGCCGTGCGGGGAGGAGGCCGTCGGCGCCGATGAGCGGCAGGACCTGCTGGGCGAGGGACAGGAAGGCGATGAAGTAGACGAGGCCGAGAAGCCGCAGGATGACGAAGCGCGTGAGCCAGTACGGCGCGCGGCCGGCGTCGCCGCGCATTCAGCGCGGCCGGACCGGCGTCGCGGCCGCGGGATCCTCCGGCCAGGCGTGCTTCGGGTATCGCCCGCGGAGGACCTTCCGGACCTCGGGATACGTCGTGCGCCAGAAGCTCGGCAGGTCGTCGGTCACCTGCACGGGACGCGCGTTCGGGGCGAGCAGCTCCAAGACGAGCGGGACGCGGCCCGCCGCGACACGCGGCGTGGCGGCGAGACCGAAGAGCTCCTGGATGCGCGCGGCGACCACCGGCGGCCGGTCGCGCGGGTAGCGCACCGGGGCGAGGCGGCCGCTCGGGAGCCGCTGGCGGGCCGGCGCGTCCCGCTCGAGCGCGGCGTGCTGTGCGGGTGACAGGAGCCCGAGCAGCGCGCCGGCGACGTCGCGCGCCGCGAGCTCGGCGAGGCTCGCGCATCCGGCGGCCAGCGACGCGACGGCGTCGCCGAGGAGCCGCTCCGGGTCGGGAGCCCAGGCGAGCTCCGGCATCGTGCGTGCGAGGAAGTGGACGCGGGCGAGGACCTCCTCCTCCGCGTCGCCGACGGTGCCCGCCGCGCGGGGGTCGGCTCGCGCGACGGCGGCGAGCAGATCCCCGGCGGCGCCGCGGTCGACGTCGGTGCGGACGGCCTCGGCCAGCACGAGGTCGTGGTAGCACGTGCGGCGGCGCTCGACGACGCGCCGGCGGCCGGCATCGAAGACGAGCTCGCGCGTCTCGCTGACCGCGAGCCAGTCGCGCTCGATCGCGGCAGCGACCCGCACGCGCCCCTCCGGGCCGTGGCCGCGCTCGAGGTCGACGGCGACGAACAGGTCGGCCTCCCGGACGACGCTCTCGCGTCCGAGGACGATCCCCGTCCCGCCCACCATGACGGCGCGCGGCGACCCGGCGGCTCGGCGCCGGGCGACCCGATCGGGGAACCCCGCGAGCGTTGCCCGGCGAAGGGCGTCGGGATCCGGCGTCGCGGCGTTGGTCGCGTCGAGCAGGCGTGCGAGCTGGCGCCGTGCCCGCTCGACCGCGCGCACGGCCCCCGGGTCGAGGCCGAGCGCGCGGCATGCGTCGGCTGCGAACCGCTGCCGGGCGGCGTCCTCGAAGAGACGGGCGCGGAGCTCGAGGTCCGACGATCCCGGCGGGAAGTCGGCGAATGCCTCGCCGCGCGCGAGGATGTCGCGCTCGCTCGCGAGGGCCGCGAGGAGCGCGCCGTCCGGGCCCGCACCGGTCCGCTCCGCCTCGACCAGCATGCGGGCGAGGCGTGGCTCGGCCGGCAGCGCGAGCACGCGGCGGCCCGTCGGCGTGACGGCGCCGCCGACCGGCTCGAGGGCGCCGAGCTGCGCGAGAAGGCGCTCGGCGCGTTCGATCGCGTGCGGCGGCGGCGGATCGAGCCAGCGGAGCCGTCGCGCGTCGGCGAGCGCCCACGCGTGGAGCTCGAGCACGACGCGCGTGAGATCGAGGCGCAGGACCTCGGGCGTCTCGGCGGCCCGCCGGCCGGCGTGCTCTGCGTGCGACCACAGGCGAAGGCAGCGTCCGGGCGCGAGCCGTCCCGCCCGTCCCGCGCGCTGCTCGGCCGACGCGCGGCTGATCGGCTGCACGCGCAGCACGTTGATCCCGTGGCGCGGGTCGAGCCGCGCCACGCGCGCGAGCCCCGAGTCGATGACGGTGGTGACGCCTTCCACGGTGAGCGCGGTCTCGGCGACGTTCGTCGCGAGGACGACGCGCCGCCGCGAGCCGGACCGGAGTGCCCGCTCCTGTACGTCGAGCGGCTGGTCGCCGTGCAGGGTGAGCACGTCGAAGTCGTGCGTGGCGGCGAGCGCGCCGATCGCCTCGGCGGCCCGGCGAATCTCCGCCGCGCCGGGGAGGAAGACGAGCACGTCCCCGGGATCATCGAGGACGCGGCGGAGCGCCCGCGCGACGCGCCCGGCGACGTGCCGATCGGTGCTCGGCTCGTCGTCGTACTCGACGGTGACCGGGAAGGCGCGCCCTTCAGCGGTCAGGACGACGGCGTCGCCGAGCGCCCGGGCGAGCGTGTCCGTGTCGAGTGTCGCGGACATGACGGCCAGGCGAAGGTCGGGGCGCACGGTGTCCTGGAGCTCGCGCACCACGGCGAGGGCGACGTCGCCCTGGAGATGGCGCTCGTGGAACTCGTCGAGCACGACGACGCCGACGCGCTCGAGGAAGGGGTCGGCGGCGAGGAGTCGACCGAAGACGCCTTCGGTGACGAACCAGAGGCGGGTGTGTGGGCCACCGCGTTCGTCGAACCGCACGCGGTAGCCGACCTCGTGGCCAACCACGCTGCCACGCTCGCGGGCGACGAACGTCGCGGCCGCCCGTGCCGCGATCCGCCGCGGCTCGAGGACGACGACGTGGCGGTCCCCGGCAAGGCCCGCGTCGAGGAGCGCGGCCGGCACCCGCGTGGTCTTGCCGGCGCCGGGCGCGGCGCGGAGGACGAGGCAGCGCGAGCGGCGGAGGCTCGCCACGGCGTCGGGAAGGACGGCGTCGATGGGGAGCGGACGCACGTGCCAGCAGATGGCGTACGCGCGCCGGCACCACAAGCCGACTTATATGCGGCTGCATGACCGTGGTAGGGAGACGACCCGATGAAGCTCGGTCTCATGCTCGGCTACTGGATGGCGGGCCCGGAAGACCCGATCGACCTCGTGCTCGAGGCGGAGCGCCTGGGCTACGACTCGGTCTGGACGGCAGAAGCCTACGGGTCCGACGCCGTCGCGCCGCTCTGCTGGATGGGCGCGCGCACGACGCGCATCAAGCTCGGCACGGCGGTCATGCAGATCTCGGCGCGCACGCCGGCATCGGTCGCCATGACGGCGATGACCATCGACCATCTCTCGGGCGGGCGGCTGATTCTGGGCCTCGGCGTCTCGGGGCCGCAGGTGGTCGAGGGCTGGTACGGACAGCCGTTCCCGCACCCGCTCACGCGCACGCGCGAGTTCGTCGCGCTCGTCCGCGCGATGCTCCGGCGCGAGGGGCCGATCACGTTCGACGGCCGCCACTACCAGCTGCCGTA
>VBKG01000162.1 GCA_005879585.1 Deltaproteobacteria bacterium
ATCCTGGCCGTCAAGCCGCAGGTCATGGCGGCGCTGCTGGATGAGGTGCGGCCCGAGGTGAATCCCCGGAAGCTCTTCATTTCGATCGCAGCCGGGTTCCCGCTGCGTCGGCTCGAGGCGGGCCTCGGCGGACAGGCGCGCGTCGTCCGCGTGATGCCGAACACCCCCGTGCTGGTCGGCCGAGGCATCTCCGTTGCCGTCGCGGGCTCCAAGGCGACGCCGGCCGACTTGAAGCAGACGCTGAAGCTCTTCAAGGCGGTCGGCGAGGCGGTGTCGATCACCGGCGAGGATCTCCTCGACGCCGTCACGGCGGTGTCGGGCAGCGGGCCGGCGTTCGTCTACAGCTTCGCAGAGGCGGTCATCGAAGGCGGGGTGCGCGGCGGGCTGCCGCAGCCGCTCGCCGCGCAGCTGGCGTACGCGACCATCGGTGGCGCGGCCGCCATGCTCTCCGAGAGCGGGCTCTCGCCGCGCGAGCTGCGCGACATGGTCACGTCCCCCGGTGGCACCACGCTGGCGGGCCTCGGTGCGCTGGACGCGCATCACTTCCGCGAGGCGCTGATCGCCGCCGTCGAGACTGCGACGCGCCGGGCGCGCGAGCTCGCCGCGGCGTAGACGCGTCGATGTTCCTGCTCGAGAACTTCATCCAGGCCATCGCCTTCACTCTCGACAGCCTGCTCAGCATCTATTTCTGGATCGTCCTCATCTCGGCGTTGCTCTCGTGGGTGAACCCGGACCCGCGGAATCCGATCGTACGGTTCCTCTACAGCGTGACCGAGCCGGTGCTGTACCACATCCGGCGACGTCTGCCGTTCGTGGTCGCGGGCGGCCTCGACCTGTCGCCGCTCGTCCTCATGATCGGCATCCAGTTCGCGAAGATGCTCGTCGTGAAGAGTCTGTACGACCTGTCGCTGCGGGTGAGCGGCATGCCGGGCATGCGTGGCATCTGACGCGCACGACTGGGTGCGGGCCGACGGTCACGGCGCAATTCTGCATGTTCGCGTGACGCCACGCGCCGCGCGGACGGCGATCGCCGGCATACGGGGGCAGGCGCTCTCGGTACGGCTCACGGCGCCGCCCGTGGAAGGCGCGGCGAACCGCGAGCTCGTGATCGTCCTCGCGCGTGCCCTCGCGGTCCGGCCGGCGGCGGTCACGATCGCCGCCGGCCGCCACGGCCGGCACAAGCAGGTTCGTATCGACGGGCTCGATCCCGAGAGCGTCCGCGCGCGGCTTGGTGCGGCGCTTTGCGTTGACAGTCCGACGAGGCATGATTAGACCGCCAGCATGCCCATCTACGAGTACCGCTGCGAGCGATGCGGCGTCTTCGAGGAGATTCAGCGCATCACCGACCAGCCGCTCGAGCGGTGCCCGCAGTGCGGCCGGAAGGTCCGCCGCCTCATCTCGAGCACCAGCTTTCACCTGAAGGGCTCCGGCTGGTACGTGACCGACTACGCCCGCGCGGGGTCGGGCAACGGCCGCGACAAGAAGGATTCGAGCGAGACCAAGTCGGGCACGAGCAGCGCGTCGGAGTCCAGCGGCGAGTCGAAGAGCAGCACGAAAAGCACCACCGGCACCGGTACGGACTCCGGCGGCACGACGCCGAAGACGACGTCCTGAGACGGCCGCGCAGCGGGCGTCTCGTCCTCGTCGGCATCGACACGGGCGGGACGTTCACCGACGTCGTCGCGCTCGTCGGCGGGCGTATCCGGGTGGCAAAGATCCGCTCCACCCCTGAGGACCCGTCGCGTGCGGTCGGCGAGGGACTCCGCGCGCTCGGGGTCGCCCCGCGTTCGGCCCGTTTGCACTACGGGACCACGGTGGCGACGAACGCGCTCCTCGAGCGGCGCGGCGCACGCGTCGTCCTGGTGACCACGGCGGGGTTCGAGGACGTCATCGAGATCGGTCGCCAGGTGCGACCGTCGCTCTATGCGCTCGAGCCGCGCCGTCCGTCGCCGCTCGTGCCGCGGAGCCGGCGGATCGGGGTCGCGGAACGGGTGCTGGCCGACGGCCGGGTCGAGCGGCCGCTCCGCCGGCGGACACTCGCGCGCGTCGTCGCGGCGGCGCGCCGTTGCCGGCCGGAGGCGATCGCGGTGAGCCTGCTGCACAGCTACGCCGCTTCGCGCCACGAGCGAGTGCTCGCGCGCGCGCTGGCCGGTCTCGGCGTCCATCTCACGTTGTCCCACCGCCTCGTACGCGAGCACCGCGAGTACGAGCGGACGGCGACGGTGGTGGTGAACGCGTACGTCGGTCCGCCGATGACGCGCCATCTGGGTACGCTCGCCCGTGCGGCAGCGGGCGGCCTCCAGGTGATGCAGTCGAGCGGTGGGCTCGTCGGCGCCCGCACCGCCGCGACGGAGCCGGTGCGGACCATCCTCTCGGGTCCCGCCGCGGGCGTGGTGGGCGCGGCAGCGGCGGCGCGGCTCGCGCGAGTCGGGCGGATCGTCACGCTCGACATGGGTGGAACCTCGACCGACGTGAGCCTGGTGGATGGCCCGCTCGCGTACCGGACGGAGGCGACGATCGACGGCCTGCCGGTACGGGTGCCGGCGCTCGACATCCACACCGTCGGCGCGGGTGGCGGCTCGCTCGCCCGGCTCGACGCGGGCGGGGCGCTCCGGGTCGGTCCGGAGAGCGCGGGCGCGGTGCCGGGCCCGGCCTGCTACGGGCAGGGCACGGAGCCGACCGTGACCGACGCCCACGTCGTGCTCGGCACGCTCATCGAGACGGAGTTCCTCGGCGGCGCCCTGCGCGTCGATCGTGACCGCGCCGTCCACGCGATCGCGCCGCTGGCGCGACGCCTGCGTCGCTCCATCGTGGACACCGCGGCGGGAATCGTGCGCGTGGCGACGGCCACCATGGAGCGCGCGGTGCGCGTGATCACGGTCGAGCGCGGTATCGATCCGCGCGACTTCACGCTCGTCGCGTTCGGCGGCGCAGGGGGCGCGCATGCGGCCGAGCTGGCAGGTGAGCTCGGCCTGCCGCGCGTGTACGTGCCGCGGCATCCCGGGCTCCTGTCCGCGTTCGGCGCCCTGACCGCAGAGACGATCCGCGATTTCACCTCCACGCTGCGCGCCGTCGACCCATCCGTACCGGTCCTAGCCGGCGGATTTCGCCGCCTCGAGCGGATGGCCCTCGCCACGTTCCGCAAGGAAGGGCTCGCGCGGCCGCGTCTCGAGCGCGGCCTCGACGTCCGTTATGCGGGGCAGGGCTACGAGGTCCAGGTCGGCTACGGCACGAGCTGGCGCGCTGCGTTCCACGCGCGCCATGCGGCGCTGTTCGCACACGCCGATCCGCGGCGTCCCGTCGAGGTCGTCGCCCTGCGGGTGCGGGCACGGTCCGGTGGCCGCCCGCTGCCTGGCGAACCGCCGCCGCGGCGCCGGCACCGCCTGGCGCCGATCGCCGTCCGGCGCGTCGCGTTCGGTACGCGTGCGCGGCCGACGCCGGTCTACCGGCGGATGGAGCTCCCGGCCGGGTGGGCGGCCCGCGGCCCCCTCGTCATTTGCGAATACAGCGCCACCACGGTCGTGCCACCCAGGTGGTGCGTGCGCGTCGACCGGTTCGGCGGGCTCGTCCTGGAGCGTGCGTGATGGACGCAGTCGCGCTCGCCGTCGCCAACCAGCGGCTTGCCGCCGTGGCCGAGGAGATGGGCGTCGTGCTCGGCCGCACGGCGGTGTCGCCGAACATCAAGGAGCGACGGGATTTCTCGTGCGCGGTCTTCGACGCCCGCGGCGCGCTCGTCGCGCAAGCGGCGCACATCCCGGTGCACCTCGGCTCGACGGCGCTGTCCGTCCGCGCCGCGATCGCCGGCGTGCCGCTCGGCCCCGGCGACGTGGCGATGCTGAACGACCCGTTCGCGGGCGGTACCCATCTGCCCGACGTGACGGTGGTGGCCCCCGTCTTCCTGCGCGGACGCCGCCGGCCCTTCGCCTACGTCGCCAATCGCGCGCATCACGCCGACATCGGCGGGATGGCGCCGGGGTCGATGCCGCTCGCGACGGAGATCTACCAGGAAGGCCTGCGGCTGCCGCCGGTCCGCCTGATCGCCGCTGGGCGGCCGCAACCGGACGTGCTGGCCATCTTCCTCGCGAACACGCGCGTCCGTGCCGAGCGCGAGGGCGATCTCATGGCGCAGTGGGCGGCGCTCCGCGTCGGCGCGGACCGGCTGCGTGCACTGGTAGCGCGTGTCGGCGGGGTGGGTCGGCTCGCGCGCCAGATGGCGGCGCTGCAGGCCTACTCGGCGGCGCTCATGCACGCGAACCTCGCCCGCATCCCGCGCGGCGTCTATCGCGCCCGCGACGTGCTCGACGACGACGGCCTCGGCACCGAGAACATCCCGATCACGGTC
This sequence comes from Deltaproteobacteria bacterium, assembly GCA_005879585.1. Classification (GTDB taxonomy): domain Bacteria; phylum Desulfobacterota; class Binatia; order DP-6; family DP-6; genus DP-3. Next base: position 4,343 of record VBKG01000162.1, read on the forward strand.
GCGATCGGCGTCGGCGGCGGCCGCGCGCGCATCGACTTCAGCGGCTCGGCGCCACAGGTGCGCGGCCCCGTGAATGCCAACTTCGCGGTCACGCGATCGGCGGTGCTCTACGTCTTCACGGCGCTCGCGCCCGAGCCCATCCCGCCGAACGAGGGGCTCGCCTGGCCGCTCCGCATCGTCGCGCCCGAAGGCTCGATCGTCCACGCCCGCTTCCCGGCGGCGGTGGCGGGGGGCAACGTGGAGACCTCGCAGCGCATCGTGGATGTGGTCCTCCGCGCGCTGGCGCCGGCACTGCCGGCCCGTATCCCTGCGGCGAGCGCCGGGACGATGAACAACCTGGCGTTCGGCGGCATGCTCGGCGGGCGCGCGTACTCGTACTACGAGACGATCGCGGGCGGAGCCGGCGCGGGACCCGGGGGACCGGGCGCATCGGCCGTTCACACGCACATGACCAATACGATGACGACGCCCGTCGAGGCCCTCGAGGCCTACTACCCGCTGCGCGTCCGGCGCCAGGCGGTGCGGCGCGGCTCGGGGGGCCGCGGGCACCACCGCGGGGGCGACGGGATCGTACGCGAGATCGAGTTCCTCGCGCCGGCCGAGGTGACGCTCCTCGGCGAGCGCCGCCGCGTCGCGCCTTATGGACTCGCCGGCGGTGAAGCGGGGGCGCCGGGTCGCGACGTCCTCACGCGGGGTGGCCGCACGCGGCGCATCCCGGCCAAGGTGACGCTCGGCGTGGAGGCGGGGGACCGGTTGCGAATCGAGACGCCGGGGGGCGGCGGCTTCGGCCGCCCCCGGCGTCGTCGCTGAAATTCAGGCTGCCTTGCCGCCGATCTGATCGACTCGCCGCTCGAGGTGCGCAACCCGCCGGCGAAGCTCCCTCACCTCGCTCTCAGTCACGAGATTGAGGCCCTTCACGACCGTCTCCACCAACCGCCCCGCCTGCTCCTCGAAAGTTGCCATGATCCGCGCGCGGCGCTCCTCGAGCTCCTCGATGGCCTTTTCCGCGCGCTTGCGAATCGTCTGCTCGAATTTGAGCGCGTCCGCGAGCAGGTCCGAGACACTGTCGCGTCGCGTGCGCGAGATCAGCGACTGCGCGTCGCGCCGGAGACGGCCGACGATACGCTCGCCCTCGCTCTGAACGCGCCTCACTGAAGCACGGACATCCTTCATTGAAATCCGCGCGGTGCGCGCCGAAGCTTCCGCCATTACGCTGGTCCTCCTTGGCAAAGAGTTGGGGGGGTGAAAACGGCTGCTACTACGCAGTGCGTCGGGAAGTCAAGGGCCTTTTTGCACGGGGTGGGTGAAAGCGCTCCCCATGTGGCAAGGGAGCGCATTAACTAGTTGATTTTAAGCGATTTATGTGCTGCCGCGCGACAATCGGCGCGGTTCGCTAGCGACTCACCTCCCGATGAAATGCACGACCCCGTCGCGTGTGAGGAGGCGGTCGGGGATCTCGGCAGGACGGGCACGGTGCGCGCCCACAAGGTGGGCGACGAACTCGTCGCGGTCGGTGAATCGACGGCGATCGACGTCGCATTCGTACGGGGTACGGTCGATCGTCACGGTGCCGGGGATCAGGTGGTGGTAGCGGCGGCCGAAGTAGTGGAGTCGCTGGTGCTCCTCGGGCGGAACGGGAACGATCGCATCGACCGTGGGTGCCGGCACGTCGCCGGCGCAACACCATCGCGCCGCCGCCACGGCAAGCAACAAAAGCGGCCCGTACGAACGCATGTCACAACCGTACGGTCGGTGCGCGCGAGTCACAAGCCGGTTTGACCCTCTGGGACGATTCGCGTAGGAGCGGGCCGTCCGCGCTGCCCCGGTCGCATAGCTCAGCTGGTTAGAGCGCCTGCCTCACATGCAGGAGGCCCGTGGTTCGAGTCCACGTGCGACCATTTTATCTGGAGGCCCGTGCGGTGCTCGCGCGGCTTCGCCGCGCTGTGCTCCTCCGTTGCCCCCAGACCCCGTCGGCCGGCTTGCGCGCTCACGCGCGCGGCCTCCGGGTGCAGTGGAGCCGTGCGGTGCTCGCGCGGCTTCGCCGCGCTGTGCTCCTCCGTTGCCCCCAGACCCCGTCGGCCGGCTTGCGCGCTCACGCGCGCGGCCTCCGGGTGCAGTGGAGCCGTGCGGTGCTCGCGCAGCTTCGCTGCGCTGCAGTCCTCCGGTCCCGCAATATCCTGTCGGCCGGCTTGCGCGCTCGCGCGCGCGGCCTCCGGTTGCAAGTGGGGGCCGGTGCGGTGCTCGCGCGGCTCCGCCGCGCTCGCTAGCGCGGGGTCGCGTCCGGGAGGCCGCCGTCGACCGGGATCGTCGCGCCCGTCGTTGGCGTCTGGCGCGTGGCGAAGAAGAGAACGGCGCGGCCCACGTGGTCGGCGGTGACGCGCGCTTTCAATAGGTTGCGGCCGCGGTAGTAGTCCTCGAGCCCCGCTTCGTCGAGACCGCGGGCGCGCATGCGGTCGGGACCGACCGTCGCCCAGAGGCCCGAGCGGCGGGCGCCATGGGAAAAGACGGCGTCGGGCGCGACCATGTTCACGCGCACGTCGATGTCCGCGAGCTCGAGGCTCGCGATGCGGGCGAGCTGGTGGGCCGCGGCCTTGGTGGCGCTGTAGGCGCCGAACTTGGCGCCCGGCGCGAAGACGTTCTTCGTCGACACGAGCACGATGTCGCCGCCGGTGCCCTGGAGCTTCAGATGGCGGGCCGCCTCGGCCATTACCAGCAGCGCGCCCTCGACGTTCACGCGCTCGAGGCGACGAAACGCTTCGATCTCCAGGTCCGGCAGGCCGGCGACGTGCGCCAGCCCTGCGTTGACCACGACGATGTCGACGCCCCCCCAGGTGGCGGCGACGCTCGCGAACGCATCCGCCACGGAGCTCGCGTCCGTCACGTCGAGCGGCACGCCCGCGACGCGGCTCCCGAATGGGCCGGCGAGGTCCGCGACCAGCGCGTCGAGCGCCTCGCCGGGGAGATCGGTCGCCGCGACGTGGCAGCCGTGCGCGAGAAGCGCCTCGCAGATCCCCGAGCCGATCGCGCCGGCGGCGCCGGTGACGATCGCCACCTCGCCCGCGAGCGGGGCCTCGCGCGCGGCGAGCTTCGCGTGCTGGAAGGTGTGGTACTCCATGTCGAACAGCTCCGCTTCCGGCAGTCCCTCGTAGGCGCCCATCGCCGCGATGTCCGCCTTCACGGCGAGCGTGTGCGCCGTGATGTCGCGCGCGACGATGGCGGCCCGGACGTCGCCCCCGGTGCAGAGCGCGCCGAGGCCGGGGAGGAGCACCACGCGCGGCAGGGCGTCGAAGCGGCCGAGTCCGTGGGGCAGGCGGGCGGCATGGCGCTCGAGGTAGGCCCGGTACGCCGCCGAGTAGCCCGCGACGGCTTCCCGCAGCTGCGTCGCGAGGCGCGCCGGCTCGTCGTAGGCTGGCCGCTCGATCCAGAGCGGGAACGCCTTCGTCCGGATGAGGTGATCGGATGTGAGCGGCGGCGTGAGGGCCAGCGCGCGGTTCTCCTCGCGGTCGACGAATGCGAGCACCTCGGGCGTGACGAGCGGCACCACGACGACGCGGCGGTGCGGCCGATCCGCGTCGCCCGTCGGCTCCGCGAGGGCGCCGCGCAGCACGGGCGCCACGTGGCGGAGGCGCGCGCGCGCTAGCTCGACCGACATCGACGCGATCCGGGGGGCGGCCCTGCGCGCCAGGTACGTCTCGGCGCGCGTGACGAGCTCGATCATCGCCTCGTAGGCGGCGCGCGCCGTCGGGCCCCACGTCATGAGCCCATGGCGCATCCAGACCATGCCGCGGCGGCCGGGCTCCGCCTCGTACGCGTCCGCCACGGCGCGCGCGAGCTGGAAGCCGGGGCGGACGTAGCCGAGCACCGTGACCTCGTCGCCGAGCGCGTCGCGCACGAGCCGCTCGCCGCCCGCCTGGTTGGTGAGCGCGAGGATCGCGTCGGCATGCGTGTGGTCGACGAACTTCTCGGGCAGGAACGCGTGCACGAGCGTCTCGAGCGAGGGGGTGGCGCTGCGCGCGTCGAAGAGATGCGTGCGGAGCTCGTTCGTCATCGCCTCGTCGTCGAGCGCGGGCAGGGCGCGGAGCTTCCGCAGGTAGCCGAGGTCGACGCCCGGAAGCCCGTCTGGCTCGAGCGTCGCGAGATCGTGGCCCGACGCCTTCACGTAGAGCGCGGGGATCGTCTCGCCGAGGCGATTCGTGAAGGTGCCCTTCACCGATGTATTGCCCCCGCCGTGAAGGACGAGCCGGTCGTCGCCGCCGAGGAGCCGGCTGGTATACGTGCGCAGCGCCAGGTCCTCCCCCCAGCGCGACGCGTAGCGTGCGACGAACGCGGCCGCGTCCTCCTCCGACCAGCGCGACCGCATGCGCTACCGTGCGCGGAGCGCGGCCAGCATGGTGCGCGCGTTCTCGGCGGGCGCCTTGCCGTCGAACACCGCGCTCCCCGTGACGACCAGGTCGACGCCGCTCCCGGCGAGCGTTCCGACGTTCTCGCGCGTGATCCCGCCGTCGACGCCGAGGAGGATGCGCCGTCCCGCCCGCACGAGCAGGCGGCGCACGTCCGCGATCCGTCCCATGGTCGCCGGGAGGAACTTCTGGCCTCCCCAGCCGGGGTTGATGGCGAGCAGATGCACGAGGTCGAGCTCGTCGAGCAGCGGCTCGAGGACCGCGATCGGCGTCCCGGGGTTCAGCGCGACGCCGCGGACGATGCCGCGCGCCGGGTCGTTGGCGTTCTCCATCGTGCCGAGGCGTTGGAGGACGCGGTGGATATGCGTGCACGACTCGGCGTGCACGGTCACGACGTCGGCGCCGCCGGCCACGTAGTCGCCGAGCTTCTCGAGCGGCTCGTCGATCATCAGGTGGACGTCCTTCAGGAGCGGCGTGCGCACGGCCTTCACGAGCGGCGGGCCGAACGTCATCATCGGCGTGAAGCAGCCGTCCATGACGTCGAAGTGGAGCAGGGCGACGCCGGTGCCGTCGAGGCGGGCGAGGTCCGCCCCGAGCGCCATCAGGTCCGCCGTCAGGATGCCGACGCTGATCGTCGGCGCGAGGCTCGCTAGCCGCGCAACGAGGCTAGGAGATTGACCCAAGCTGAAATACTCCGCGCGCGAAGCGCGCGGCCGAGCGGAGCGAGCTGGGGAGTGGGCCCCGTCGGGCTCTGCCCGACGGGCGAGGGGACAGGGTCCCCTCGTGATTCAGACCGCGGCCGAGCGTGAGCGAGCGGGGAGTGGAGCCCGACGGGCTTTGCCCGGCGGGCGGCGAGGGGCGGGACGCCCCTCGCTGATCTACACGGCGACGCGCCGGCCACGTTGCTCGTCGCGCCGCAGCGTCTGGTAGAGGTCGTACGCCTGCTCGGGCTTCATGAGCTGGTGGACGACCGCGCCGACCGCCTGGATCATCGCGACGGGCGCCTCGGACTGGAAGATGTTGCGGCCCATGTCCACGCCGGCCGCACCCTCGGAGACCGCGCGGTACGCCATCGTGAGTGCGTCGCGCTCCGCGAGCTTCTTTCCGCCCGCCATCACGATCGGTACGGGGCACGACGCGGTCACCGTCTCGAAGCCTTCCTCGACGTAATACGTCTTCACGAAGTGCGCGCCGAGCTCGGCGCAGATGCGCGTCGCCAGGCGGAAGTACCGGGCGTCACGCGTCATGTTCTTGCCGACGGCCGTCACCCCCAGGGTGGGAATGCCGGCCCGGATGCCCTGGTCCACCAGCCGGGTCATGTTGTGCACGGATTGCGTCTCGAACTCGCCTCCGATGAACACCTGGACCGCCATCGCGGCGACGTTCAGACGGGCCGCATCGTCGACGTCGATCGCGAGTTGCTCGTTCGAGAGCTCCTTCAGGATGCTCGGGCCGCCGCTCGCGCGCAGCACCACGCCGTTCGCGAATGCCGCCGGCACCGTGGTGCGCAGGATGCCGCGCGTGCACATGAGGGCGGTGGCGTGCGGCAGGAGCGGGACGATGTTGACGTCGACGCGCTCGAGGCCGGCGGTGGGACCCTGGAAGTACCCATGGTCGATGGCCAGCATGACGGTGCGTCCCGACGCCGGGTTGAAGACGCGAGCGAGCCGGTTCTGCATGCCCCAGTCGAGCGCGCCGGCGCCCTTCAGGAAAAAGGGCTCGTGCTTCGCCGGTACGTCCAGGTGGTAGTTCTTCGTGTCCTTCAGATCGTCGACGTCGGGCACCTTGTCTCTCCTTCGCGCGTGAGCGCTTCGCGTGCCGGTGACGATCTCAAAAAACGCGCGCGGCCGTCAAGCAGCGGCCGCAAAGCGTGGCAGCGCGCCGACGCTTGGTGTACGGACTTCCCCCAACGATGATCGCGCTCGCGGACGTGCACAAGGTGTTCCGCCAGGGCGAGACCGAGGTGCGCGCGCTCGCCGGCGTGTCGCTCGACATCGCCGCGGGCGAGTTCGTGGCCGTGCGCGGTCCGAGCGGCTCGGGCAAGAGTACGCTGCTCCACCTGATCGGCGGCCTCGACCTGCCGAGCGGCGGCGAGATCCGGATCGACGGCGCGCTGCTCTCCGATCTCAGCGACGACGAGCTGACGATCTTCCGCCGCCGGAAGATCGGCGTCGTCTTCCAGTTCTTCAACCTGCTGCCCACGCTGTCGGCCGAGGAGAACGTCGCGCTGCCGCTGCTGCTCGACGGCATCCGCGCGCGCGCCGCCCGGTCCCGCGCCGCCGCCGCGCTCGAGCGGGTCGGGCTGGCGCACCGCGGGCGCCACCGGCCCGACCAGCTCTCCGGCGGCGAGATGCAGCGCGCGGCCGTCGCCCGTGCGCTCGTGATCGAGCCCCGGCTCATCCTCGCCGACGAGCCGACCGGGAACCTCGACACGGCCACGGGCGAGCAGGTGCTGTCGCTGATCCGCGCCGCGAACGCCGAGCGTGGCTGCACCGTCGTCCTCGTGACGCACGATCCCCGCGCGGCCGCGTACGGAACGCGGACCGTTACGCTGAAGGACGGGGTGGTCGTCGCGACGCCGAGTGGCTGAACGTCACCAGCCGGCGAGGTCCGCGGCGCGCAGGCGGTGGAGCTCGGCGTCGCCGAGGAACGCGCGGTCGAAGACGGCGCGGCGGAACCATAGGTGGAGGTCGTACTCCCAGGTAAAGCCGATGCCGCCGTGCAGCTCGGTGGCGACGCGCGCCGCGCGGTCGTAGAGGTCGGTCAGGTGTGCCTTGGCGAGCGCGGCATGACGCTCGAGGCGCTCCGGGATGTGGTCGTAGGCGTGCGCCGCGTACCACCAGAGCGACAACGCGGGCTCGAGCTCCGTGGCGAGGTCGGCGAGCTGGTGCTTGACGCCCTGGAAGCCGCCGATGGGCTGACCGAACTGCTCGCGCGTGAGCGCGTACTCGACCGTCATGTCGAGGCAGCGCCGCGCGCCGCCGTAGGCGTCGGCGGCGAGGAGCACGAGCCCCGCGTCGCGCGCCCGGTCGATGGCGCGCCGGCCACCGGCGACGACGACGCCGGGCGCGTCGCCGAGCGTGACGGCAGCCACCCGCCGCGTCATGTCCGTGCCGCGGAGCGCAGCCACCTCGAGGCCGGGCGCGCCCCGCTCGACGAGCCAGAGACCGGGCCCGTCGCCGTCCTGGGCGGCGACGAGGATCGCGTCGGCGACCGCCGCTGCCGGCACGAGGAGCTTCCGGCCGGTGAGCCGGCCGTCGCGGGCGCGGGTGGTGAGCGCGGCCGCGTCCCACACGCCGCCCTCCTCGCCGAGGGCCACCGTCACGATCGCCCGTCCGGACGCGACGGCGGGGAGCCAGCGTGCCTTCGCGTCGCTGTCCTCGCTCGCGAGAAGCGCCGCCGACGCCATCGCGCAGCCGAGGAACGGCCCCGGCGTGCATGCCCGGCCGAGCTCCTCGGCGGCGAGTGCCAGGTCGAGCAGCTCGAGCCCCGCGCCGCCGTGCGGCGTCGGGATGGCGAGCCCCGGGACGCCGAGGTCGGCGAGCCCCTGCCATAGCGCCGCGTCGTGTCCGCTCTCGCTCTCCATGATCGCGCGGACGCGCGTCGTCGGGCACTCGCTGCCGAGGTAGCGCCGGATCGTCTCCTTCAGGAGAACCTGGTCTTCCGAGAGGCCGAAGTCCATGTGCCGCTCGCCTATTTGCGGGCGTCGCGTGGCAGGCCGAGGCCGCGCTCCGCGATGATGTTGCGCTGGATGTTGGCGGCGCCGCCCGCGATCAGCACGCCGAGCGACCACATGTACGCGAGGCCGAACATGCCCATGGCGGGTGCGTTCGGCTCACCTGGCGCGAGGAGCCCGCGGTCGCCGACGACATCCATGGCCAGCTTCGCGATGTCGTAGCCGAGCGTCGTCGAGTAGAGCTTGGTGACCATGCCGCCGAGCCCGTGGTCGTTCCCGCGCGCGCTCAGCGTCAGGAGACGGTAGCCGTGGTACTCCGCCGCGACGAGCCGCGCCTCGAGCTCCGCCAGCCGGTTGCGGATGACCGGGTCCTGGATGACGGGGCGGCCGCCGCGCTCGACCGCCTGCGCGAGCATCACGAGGCCGTCGAACGTCCGCCGCGTGAGATGCGCGCCGCCGATCAACGCCCGCTCGTGCTTGAGCGTCGACCGGCTGACCACCCATCCCTGGCCGCGCCGGCCGACGATGTTGTCCGCCGGTACGCGCGCGTTCTCGAGGAAGACCTCGTTGAAGTCCGCGTCGCCCGTCATCTGCCGGAGCGGACGCACATCGATGCCCGGCGTGTTCATCTCGATCAGCAGGTAGCTGATCCCGTCGTGCTTCGCCTTCTCGGGCTCGGTCCGCACGAGCGCGAACATCCATTCGGCCTCGCGCGCGTTCGAGGTCCAGATCTTCTGCCCGTTCACCACCCAGTGGCCGTCGTCCAGCACGGCACGCGTCCGAAGTGACGCGAGGTCGCTGCCCGCACCCGGCTCGCTGTAGCCCTGACACCAGCGAATCGTGCCGAGCAGCGTGTCGCGGATGAAGCGCTCCTTCTGCGCCTCGGTGCCATGCTCGAGCAGCGTCGGCACGAGCATGCTCGGGCCCTGACCCATGATCTCGAACGGGGCGCGGGCGCGGCGAAACTCCTCGGCGATGATCGTCGATTTGAGCGGGTCGCCCGGTTGCTCCGAGCCGCCGTAGCGCCGCGGGACGTGGCGGTAGAGATAGCCGCGCTCGATGGCGAGCAGGCGGAACGCGGTGGCGCGGGCGTCGGTCCGGACGTGGGCGCCGGTCAGGTCGGCGATGCTGTCCGCCGCGCCCGACGGCGCCTCGTTCCAGTGCTCGCCGAGGAAGCGACGGACCTCGGTGCGGAAGCGTTCGTACTCTGCGCTGTAGGCGAGGTTCACGGAGAACCCTCCTTCCCTCCGGATCGCTTACCAGGATCCGGAGCGCCGAGACAAACGCGCGCGCGAGGACTCAGCCGAGCAGCGCACTCGCCACGAAGCGAACGGTCGCCATCGAGCCGTTCAGCAGGTCGGCGAGGACGTCGACGAGGATCGAGCGCACGGCAACGTCGCGGCCGAGGCGCTCGAGGAGGTCCGCGCTGTCGCGCAGCCCCTGGACCATCGCGTCGAACTGATCGATCTGGCTCTGCGGCGGGCCTGGATGCGGCCTGCGCACGACTTCCTGCATGACAGTTTTGCCTCATAGCCCCGTGCGCCGACGCTGACAAGCCGGGGCCGGAAAAAAACTCGAGTGGACGCGCCGTGACCGTGTGCTACGAGTCGAGCGACGATGCGGACCGTCCGTCGCGTGCTGGCGATCGTCGCTGTGCCGATCGTCGTGATCGCCGCCGTCGCGCTCGTGCGGCTCGACGGCCGGGTCCGCGCGTATCTCGCGGGTCCCGCGCTCGGCGCCGTGCGCATCTATGCGGCGCCCACCATGCTGCGGCGCGACGCGCCGGTGCCGGGAGGTTCGCTCGCGCGGAAGCTCGCCCGTCTCGGATACCGCCAGGCCGAGGGCGGCACGCTGGCGCCGGGTACGTATCGAATGGCGGGCGGCGCCGTCGAGCTCACCACGCGTTCCTCGCCGGCGCCGTGGGGCGCGGCGTCGCGCGCGGCGCGCATCGCCGTGCAGGGGCGCCGCGTCAGCGACATCCGCTCCGCCGACGGCGCACCGCTCGATGCGCTCGAGCTCGAGCCCGAGGTGCTCGCGACGCTCGGCCAGAGCGGCGGAGCGCTCGACGCTGGCGCGGACCCGGCGCCGCCCGCGTGCCGCGCCGCCGTCCTCGCCGCCGAGGACCGGCGCTTCTTCCGCCACCCCGGCATCGATCCGACCGCGGTCGCGCGCGCGCTGCTGACGGACCTGCGCGCGGGCGGGCGACGACAGGGTGGCAGCACGCTCTCGCAGCAGCTCGCCAAGAACGTGTTCCTGACGCCGCGCCGCACGCTCAGCCGGAAGGTGCGCGAGGCGATGCTCGCCCTGCTGCTCGAAGCGCACGCATCCAAAGAGGAGATCCTCCGCCGCTACCTGGCATCGGTCTACCTCGGCGAGGACGGCGCGGTCCCGATCCATGGGTTCGCCGAGGCGGCGGAAGCGTACTTTGCGAAACCGCTCGGCGACCTCGGCCCGGCGGAGTGCGCGCTGCTCGCCGGCATCATCCGCTCGCCGAACGGGCTCTCGCCGCGCCAGCACGGCGCCGCCGCCGTCGCGCGGCGCAACCGCGTGGTCACGGCGATGGTCGAGGACGGCGCACTCGACGAGGCGACGGGTGCCCGGGCGCGTGCCGAGCCGCTGCGCCTGGCGGCGCCGCGGGTGCGCCCGGTGGGTGCGCTGTACGTCGCCGACGAGGTGGCGCGCGAGATCAGCCATCTGCTGCCGCCCGACGCCGCTCGCGCGCCGGGTCTCGCGGTGTTCACGGCGATCGACCCCGACGCACAGCGCGAAGCCGAGCGCGCCGTTCGCCGTCGCCTCGACGGGTTCGACCGGATTCGCCCGCCGCGCCGGCGCGACACGCGGCGTCTGCAGGCCGCGCTGCTCGCGATCGATCCGGCGAGCGGCCGCATCCAGGCGCTCGTCGGCGGGCGGGACTACGGCTCGAGCCCGCTCGACCGCGCGGTGCGGGCCCGTCGCCAGCCCGGGTCGGCGTTCAAGCCGTTCGTCTACCTGGCCGCGCTCGACCCGGCCCGCAACCACAACGGCGGCGTCCGCACGGTGGTCTCGCCGCTCGACGACGTGCCGCTCGCGGTGCCGGCCGGCGCCCGCATGTGGCGGCCCGTCAACTACGACGGAGTCTTCCACGGCAGCGTGCCCGTCGAGGATGCGCTCGCCGAGTCGATGAACGCCGCGACGGCGCGTCTCGCGCTCGACGTCGGCCTCGACACGGTCGTCGCAGCTGCGGGCGACGTCGGCATTCCGGGCCCGCTGCCGGCCGTCCCGGCGCTGGCGCTCGGCGTCGCGGAGACGTCCCTCCTCGACCTGACCGCGGCCTACGGTGTGTTCGCGACGGGCGGCATCAAGCGACCGCCGCAGCTCGTCGTCGGCATCACGTCGTCGGCGGGTGAGACGCTCTACGCGGCGCCCACCGAGGAGACGCGCGTTCTCGACCCGGGCGTCGCGTATCTCGTGACGCACCTCCTGGAGCGCGTGGTCGACGCGGGAACGGCACGAAGCGCCCGCCGCGCCGGCATCGACGGCACTGCGGCCGGCAAGACCGGAACGACGGACGACACGCGCGACGCCTGGTTCATCGGGTTCACGCCCGAGGTCGTGGTGGGGGTGTGGGTCGGGTTCGACGACGGCGCGCCGACCGGGTTCACCGGCGCGCAGGGGGCGCTTCCCATCTGGATCGACTTCGTGCGCGCCACTGCCGGCGCCGGCGCGGCGCGGCCGTTCCCGGTCCCCGACGACATCGTCTGGCGGGACGTCGATCCGTCGTCCGGACTGCTCGCGACAGCTGGCTGCCCGGAGTCGCGGCGCGAGCCCTTCCTCACCGGCACCGAGCCGCAGCGCGAGTGTGATCGACACCGCGGGGTCTGGACCGCCGTGGGCGACGGGCTGGGAGGTGCGCTCCGCGGCGGCGGGCGTGCGATCGAGTCGGGGGGGCGACGGCTGTTCGGCTGGATGGGCCGGCTCTTTCGCTGAGCCGGGGCTGCGGGTATAGGCTCCGGCGCTCATGCCGAGTGGTCACGCGGTGCGGGCCGTCTGCCTCGTGGTCGCGCTCGTCGCGCCCGCGTGCGGGCTGCTGCACGGCCACCGTGAAACGCCGGCGCCGAATGTCGTCGACCTGAACGCCGGCTCCCGGCGCGCCATCGAAAATCTCCCCGGCGTCACGCCGAGCATGGCGCGCCGGATCGTCGAGGGCCGACCCTACGGAGACGCCCATGAGCTGGTGGACCGCCGGATCCTGACGGAGCGCGAGTTCGGGCGGATCGTCGACCGCGTGACGGTCCGCGGCCGGCCGTGAACTGAGCCGCCGTGGAACTCGAACTCGGCTCGCTTCTCCCCGTGTGGAGCGCGATCCCCTTCGCGGGGATCCTCCTATCGATCGCGCTGTTCCCGCTGCTCGCGCCCGTTTTCTGGCACCATCATTACGCGAAGGTCTCGGCGGCCTGGTCGGTGGTGCTGGCGGGGCCGTTCGTGCTCGGCTACGGCGTGCCGGCCGTCCACGAGCTCGCCCATGTGGCGGTCGTCGACTACGTCCCGTTCATCATCTTGATCTCGACGCTCTTCACCATCGGTGGCGGCATCTACGTCCGCGGATCGCTGCGCGGGTCGCCCGCGACCAACTGCGTGCTGATCGCGATCGGGACGGTGCTCGCGTCGTGGGTCGGTACGACGGGGGCAGCGATGCTCGTCATCCGGCCGCTGCTGCGCGCCAATCGCGCGCGCCGCCATCGGGCGCACACGATCGTCTTCTTCACCTTCCTCGTGGCGAACATCGGCGGCGCCCTCACGCCGCTCGGCGACCCGCCGCTCTTCCTCGGGTTCCTGCACGGCGTACCGTTCTTCTGGACCTTCACGGTATGGAGGGAGACGGCGACGGCGGCCCTGGTGGTGCTCGCCGTCTACGCGGCGCACGACGTCTACTACTGGCGGCGCGAGGACGCGCTCGTCCGCGAGCCGCATCGCGGCCCGCGTGAGCCGCTCGCCATCGAGGGCTGGCACAACCTGCTGTTCCTCGGCGGCGTGCTCGGCGCCGTGATCGTGTCGGGCATCTGGTCGGGCGGCGACGTGGTGATCCTCGGCGTGCGGCAGCAGGTGCAGAACCTCGTGCGCGATGCCGTCCTGGCGACGATGATGGCCGCCTCGTGGCTGACCACGTCGGCGCGTATCCGGGAGCAGAACGAGTTCTCGTGGGGGCCGATCCGCGAGGTGGCGATCCTCTTCGCCGCTATCTTCACCACGATCATCCCCGCGCTGGCGATGCTGCGCGTCGGAGAGCGCGGGGCCATGGCATTCGTGGTCCGGGCGGTGCGCGAGCCGGCGCATTTTTTCTGGGCGAGCGGGATCCTTTCGTCGTTCCTCGACAACGCACCGACGTACCTTACGTTTCTGTCGACCGCGCTCGGCCGCCTGTATCCGGGCGTCGGTGAAGACGTCGCGATTCCACGACTGATCGAAGCGCACGCGGCGTATTTGCGTGCGATCGCCACCGGCTCCGTGTTCATGGGCGCGAACAGCTACATCGGAAATGCGCCGAATTTCATGGTGAAGTCGATCGCGGAGGAATCGGGGGTATCCATGCCGTCGTTTTTTGGGTACATCATCCGTTATTCATTGCCCGTTCTGATACCCGTGTTCGCGCTCGTCACATGGCTGTTTTTCCGATGATGCAGTCTTGACGCGTTGGGATGAAATCGCGGTGCAGGGCCGAGACGACGTCGTGCGGGCGTTCGTCGCCGGGTTCCTCGCTGCGCGCGGTGGCCGCGAGGGCCAGGTCATGTTCGGCTCGGATCTCCATCTGGAGCCCGAATCGCTCGGGGAGCGCGTGAAGGAGCTCTTTCTGACCGGCTCCCACGTGGTGCTGGTGGCTCCGGAACCGCTGGCCGAGGCGCTCGCGGACGCGTTTCGCGAGCACGGCGGCGCCGGCGCGACGCTCGAACGTCGGCGGGCGATCCGCGAGGCGGCATTCGGATTTCGCGCCGAGATGTTCTCCCGTTCACTCGCGACCGCGTTCCGCCAGGCGCTGCAGGATTCCGTGCCGCAGGGCACGCGCGCCGATGATCTCCAAGAGACGGAGGACGTGCATCCCGAAGCGCACGGCGTGGAGCTGTATGCGCCCGTGCACGATTACATTTATCGCGCATCGGGGCGTGTTGCGGGGTCGTTTCCGGGCGTTGTCGAAATACGACGACGTCTGGCGGAGATGGAATTCGTCCAGGTGGAACGGTTACATCTCGAAGGAAATCAGCCCGAAATCATCCGATAAGTCTTGCGGCCGCGTACGGCTTGGAGTAGGAGCAAGCCTCTTCATCCTCACAAGGAGGTGGCGGCATGCCGCGCCAGAAGAGTCTCATCACGGTGATCCGCGATCTCGTTCGCCAGGAGATCAGCAAGGCGATCTCCGGTCTTCTCGGGGGAACGGGCGGCAAGGGACAGAAGACGGGGACACGGCGGCGGCGCCGGCGCCGCGGGCGGCGAGGCCCGGGCCGGCCACCCGGTTCGCGGAACCGCAAGCGCGCGGCGGCGAGCGCGTAGCCCGCTAGAGAGCCTGCGCGACGCGCAGCGCCTCGGCGGTTCCTGCCAGCACCAGGCTGTCACCGGCGCCGAGCGGTCGGTCGGGGTCCGGAAGCTCGTATCCGGACTCGATGCGTCCCGACGGCCGCACGGCGAGCACGGCGACGCCGTACCGTGCCCGGCAATCGATGTCGCGGAGCGATCGCCCGACCCACGCGCCCGGCGTCGAGACGACGCCGACGCGGTACGAGTCGGCCCACTGCGGTCCCGGGCGTGCGGAGGCGGGTAGCGCCCCGAGCGCGGCGACGGTCCGGTTGTAGGCCGCGATCACGTCGGCCCGCGAGAGCAGGCCGAGCAGCCGGCGGGGATTCTCGGGATCGACGACCGGCACGTCCTCGAGCGCTTCGCCCTCGAGCAGCCGGAACGCGTCGCCGAGGCTCGCCTCCGGGGTCAGCCGAACGAAGTGCGGCTCGCAGAGATCGCGGGCGACCACCAGCGGCCCGAGGTTCTCCTCGAGGAGGATCGAGCGCAGTGCGCCGAAGGCAAGCACCCCGACCAGCTCGCCTGCGTCGTCGACGACGGGAAAGGTGACGCTCCGGCTCCCGGCGACGATGCGCAGCACCTCGGGGAGGGTGGCGCGCTCCGGGATCGTCTCGCTGTCCCGACGATAGACGGCGGCAATGGGGATCCGGTCGAGCATCTGCCGATCCGTCGTGGCATGCAGGCTCTTGCCCTCGGCGGTGAGACCGAGGGTGTCGATCGACTCGGGCTCGAGCCGCGTGGCGATCGTCAGCCCGACGATCGCCGTGATGAGCGCCGGGATGGTGACCGTGTAGCTCTGCGTCATCTCGAAGAGCAGAAAGATGGCCGTGAGCGGCGCATGCGTGGTGGCTGCGAGGAACGCGCCGAGGCCGACGAGCGCATAGGACCCGCGCGGGCCCGTGAGGCCGGGCAGTAGCAGCGCCGACAGGCCGCGGAACGCCCCGCCGGTCATCGCGCCGATGAAGAAGATCGGGCCGAACACCCCGCCCGGCGCGCCGCATCCGAGCGACACGCTGCTGCCGACGATCTTCGCGGCGGCGAGCACGGCCATGTGGCCGGGTGCCAGTCGGCCCGCCAGCGCCCCTTCGACGACCGGATAGCCGTCGGAGACGTTCCCCGGCACGACGACGTCGAGCAACCCGACGAGCGCGAGACCGGCGAGCAGCACGAGCGGGCGCGGCCAGGGACTCCGGCGCGCGCGGGCGGCGACCGCGTGGAAGAACCGGATGTAGCCGACCGCCAGGAGGCCGATCACCACCCCGAGGACGCCGTACGTGAAACACTCCCAGTAGGTGTCCAGCTCGAACGGCGTCACGGGGAACACGGGCTGGTTCCCGAGCAGGCCGCGCGCCGCCACGACGGCCGTCGTGGTGGCGACGACGATCAGGCTGAAATTCGCCAGATGCACCTCGCCGAGCAGCACGATCTCCTGCGCGAACAGGAGGCCACCGAGCGGAGCATTGAACGTCGTTGCGATGCCCGCGCCCGCACCGCAGGCGATCAGCACCTTCCGCTCCTCGGTGGCGAGCCGGGCGAGACGGGCGACCGCCGCGCCGATCGAGCCGCCGATCTGCGCGATCGGTCCTTCGCGTCCCACCGCGGCGCCGGCGCCGAGCGAGATGGCCGCGCCGAGCGTCTTCACGACCATCCAGCGCCGCTTCACGCTGGCGCCATGGAGATGGAGCATCTCGAGGAAGCGCGGGAACCCGTAGCCGAGCACCTCCCCCGGAAACAGCCGATCGAGCGCGAGCAGCACGAGCCCGCCGCCGATGAGCGCGAGCGGGATGCCGATCCGGCCGAGTGGCGCGACGCGGCCCTGGAAGAGCCAGGTCGCACCGAGGATCGCGTCGCGGAAGACGACGTTTCCCACCGCGCCGAGGACGCCGGTCAGAACCGCGAGGGCGATGAGCCACGCATAGCGGCGCTCGTTCTCGACGATGCCCCGCAGGCCGAGCGCGGGTTTCACGCGTGCTAGGTCGGCGGCAGCTCGATGATGGCGCGGCGCAGGCGGATGGCCCAGCGGCCGCCACGCTTGACGAGCTCGTCCTCGTAGCGACCCGTGGTCTGGTGGAGCGCCCCGGGCTCGCCGACGAAGGCGAGCACGTAGGATTCGGCGCGGGCGCGCTCGCCGTCGCCCGCGATGACGACGTTGGTCAGGTAGTGACGCATGCGGATGCTCGCGGCACGCAGCGAGTCGGTGAACGCGCGCAGGCCCTCGCGGCCTTCGTGGACTCCCATCGTCGCGCCGAAATCGAGCCGGCAGTCGTCGGTGAAGAGCTGCGGCAGCGTCTCCCAGCGGCCGAGGTCGATCGCATAGCAGTACGAGGCGAGCAGCTCGCCGATGGCGACGCGATCCTCCGCGGAGAGCTCGGCCATGGCGTCGTGGTGTAGCGCACGGAACTGCGGCTGCCAAGCGACAGGACACGGCTTGAAAACGGCCGCGCCGCGCGCGTACTTTGCCCGCCATGCGACCCACGACGTGGTGCCCGTCATGAGTGCGGAGCTCGTGCTGCTCGACGACGACGACCTGATGCATCACCTTGACTGATCTCGCGGCCGGGCTCGCGGCCTACCTCGGCGCCCAGCTCGGTACCGACGTGCGCGTCACGGAGCTGCGCCGGCTGGCGGGCGGCGCGTCGCGCGAGACCTGGCTGTTCACGATGACGACGCCCGACGGGGCGACGGAACGGCTGGTCCTCCGCCGCGACCCGCCGGGGCACGTGATCGAGACGAGCCGCCGCCACGAATTCCTCTTGCTGCGCGCCGCCGCGGCGGCGGGCGTCGCGGTGCCGCGCGTGCGCTGGTGCGAGGAAGACCCGGCGGTGCTGGGCGCGCCGTTCTTCGTCATGGACTACGTGGAGGGCGAGACGCTCGCCCGCCGTCTCCTGCGCGACGCCGAATACGCGCCCGCGCGGGCGGCGCTTCCCGAGCAGCTCGCGACGGCGCTCGCCCGCGTGCACGCGATCGATCTCCACGGCCCCGAGCTCGACTTCCTCACCCGGCCGGCGGGTGAGGCTGCGGCCGTCGAGCTCGGCCGGTACGAGTCGCTGTTCCGCGCCCTCGCCCCCGAGCCGCATCCCGCCTTCGAGCTGGCGCTCCGCTGGCTCGCCGTGCGCATGCCGGCGACGTCGCGACGCACGCTCGTCCACGGCGACTATCGCGTCGGGAACGTCATCTTCGGGCCGGAGGGCCTGCGCGCCGTGATCGACTGGGAGATGGTGCACGTCGGCGATCCGCTCGAGGACCTGGGCTGGCTCTGCGTCCGCGCCTGGCGCTTCGGCGCCGACGCCAACCCCGTGGGCGGGTTGTGCGACCGCGCCGCCTTCGTGTCGATGTACGAGCGCGCCGCCGGGGTCCGCGTCGATCCGACAGCCGTGCGCTGGTGGGAGGTCTTCGGCAACCTCAAGTGGGGCATCATCTGCATCATGCAGATGCAGACGTTCCTCGCCGGGGTGAAGAGCGTCGAGCTCGCGAGCCTCGGGCGCCGGACGGCCGAGACGGAGCTCGAGCTCCTCGACCTGACCGAAGGGGCCTGAGGTGCAGGACCGGCCGACGGCGCGCGAGCTCCTCACCGCGGTGCGCGAGTTCCTCGAGGCCGACGTCGTGCCGGCGCTCGACGGCGTCACGCGTTTTCACGCCCGTGTCGCGGCCAACGTCCTCGCGATCGTCGAGCGCGAGATGGCGAGCGAGGAACAGAGCTTGCTCGCCGAGTGGGAGCGCCTGGCGCACCTCCTCCGTGTCGACGGCGAACCGCCGGCGCGACTCGACTCACTGCGCACGGCGGTCCGGGGATTGACAGAATCGCTGGTGCGACGGATCCGGGAAGGTGAGACAGACCGAGAGCCGTTCGGGCGCGCCGTCCGTGAACACGTCCGGGAGACCGTGCGCGAGAAGCTCCGGGTGACGAACCCGCGGTATCTCGGCGGATAGACATGAGTGCGCGTCGCGCCGCTCCCACAAGGCGGGGCGCACCGGCGAAGAAGCCGAGCGCCAGCACGCGTCCGCCGAAGATGTTCGGATACGGGGCGCCGGCGCGGAGGAACGTGGCCCGCGGACCGAGCTCGCGACGGAGGTAGGCGAGCGCCGCGCCGTCCGAGTAGACGAGCACCCGGTGATCGTCGACGAGACGGCGGAGGACCGGCAGCGAGCGGGTGGCGTTACCGAGGCCCCACGCACAGACGCCGTAGAGGATCGTCACCGGTGCCCCCTGTGACCCACGGCGCCGACCCGCTCGCGGCGCCGCCGCCGCTCCACTCGTTGCAGCGCTGGCCCGAGCCCGCTCGGATCGGGCAACGTGCTGATCGGCACCGCGTCCTGGACGGAGAAGACGCTGCTCGCGAGCCGAACGTTCTATCCGCCGAGCGTGACCACCGCGGAGCAGCGGCTCCGCTATTACGTCCGCCACTTTCCCGTGGTCGAGGTCGACGCGACGTACTATGCGTTGCCGTCGCTCGAGAACTCGCGGCGGTGGGTGGAGCGGTCGGGTCCGGACTTCGTGTTCGGCGTGAAGGCCTACGCCGCGCTCACGCAGCATCCGATCGAACCGCTCCGGCTCGATCGTGATCTCCAGAGCGCGCTCCCCGCGGACCTCCGTCGCCGGAAGAGCGTTTACATGCGCGACCTGCCGCCCGACGTCCTCGACCAGGTCTGGCTCCGCTTCCGGTCCGCGCTCGCGCCGCTCGAGAGTGCGGGGAAGCTCGCCTACGTCCTCTTTCAGATGCCGCGCTGGTTCGTCCCGAGCCGCGAGTCGGCTGCATATCTCGAGCATGCGGCGGAGCGGTTCGCTGGCGTGCGGGTGGCCATCGAGTTCCGCCAGCAGGGCTGGATGACCGAGCGTCGCGCCCCGAGGACGCTCGACTTCCTCCGCGGGGCGGGCCTCGTGTACGTGAGCGTCGATGAGCCGCAGGGCACGGCGGCGAGCGTGCCGCCCCTGGCGGCCGCGACGTCCGAAGCGCTGTCGGTGGTCCGCTTTCACGGGCGGCGCGTCGAGACGTGGACCAGGCCGGGAGTGAGTACCACGGAACGGTTCCGCTATCTGTACCGTCCCGAGGAGCTCCGGGAGTGGGTCGGCCGGATCCGCGACCTCGCCGGCAAGAGCCGCCAGGTCCACGTGCTGATGAACAACTGCTACCGCCAGTACGGCGTCGAGAATGCCAAGGACCTGGCCGGACTGCTGGCCGCGTCGTGACCGACCGGCCGCGGGGTCTGCTCACGTCGTGCGTGAGCTGTGATAGCAGAGTGCCTCCATGAACCTCGTGATGGCGCTCGTGCCCGCCGCCGCGCTCGCGGCGGGAAACTACCTCGTGGCCGTGCAGCCCGGCTGCATCGCCTGCACGGCGTGGCTGGTCGCCGGCCCGTTCGTGCTCGCCTTGCTCCTCGTCGCCGTGCTGCCGCGCATGCCGGCTCGCGAGACGGTGGCCCCGGTCGTGGCCGCGCCGCCTGCGGCGACGGCCGAGGACGGCGCTCTCGGGCTCCTCGCGGCGCTCCAGGCGACCGGCCGGCTCGTCGACTTCCTCGAGGAGGATCTGGCGCCGTACGGCGACGACCAGATCGGCGCCGCTGTACGCGACATCCACGACGGCTGCCGGCGCGTGCTCCGCGAGCGGGTGGCGCTCGAGCCCGTGCTCGCGGGCGCCGAGGGTGACGCGATCACGATCGACGCGGGCTTCGATCCCGGCGCGATCCGGCTGACGGGCAACGTCACCGGCGCACCGCCGTTTCGCGGCGTGTTGCGCCACGGCGGATGGCGCGTGAAGACCGTGACGTTGCCCGTGCGCCGCGGACAGGACGCGCGCGTCGTCGCGCCCGCGGAGGTGGAGATCGCGTAGCCGCATGGCGGCGCCCCGCTTCGTCGTCGGCGTCGACCTTGGCACGACGAACACGGCGTGCGCGTGGATCGACACCCGGGCGGGACGAACGATCCGCATTTTCGACGTGCCGCAGGTCTTGGCACCCGGCGAGACTGCGCCCCGCCCGACGCTGCCGTCGTTCGTCTATCTGGCGGGACCGCACGATCTGCCGCCGCAGAGCCTCGATCTTCCGTGGGCCGCGGGCCGCGACTTCTGCGTCGGCCTCCTGGCGCGCGAGCAGGGCGGACGCGTGCCCGGACGGCTCGTCGCCTCGGCCAAGTCGTGGCTCTGCCATGGCGGGGTCGACCGGACGGCGGCGATCCTCCCCTGGGGCGCGGCCGAGGGCGTGCCGCGCATCTCGCCCGTCGACGCCTCGGCCCGCATCCTCCGCCACCTGCGCGAGGCATGGGACGCGAGCTTCCCCGAGCCGCTCGCCGCGCAGGACGTGGTGCTCACGGTGCCCGCCTCGTTCGACGAGGTGGCGCGCGAGCTGACGCTCGCGGCGGCGCGCGACGCCGGCTTTCCCGACGTCGTCCTCCTCGAAGAGCCACAGGCCGCGTTCTACGCCTGGCTCGTGCGCCACGAGGCGGACTGGCGTGCCCGCGTGGCGGCGCATCCGCTTGTCCTCGTGGTCGACGTCGGCGGCGGCACCACCGACCTGTCGCTGATCGCGGCGCGCGCGAGCCGGGGCGAGCTCGCACTCGAACGCGTGGCGGTGGGAGAGCACCTGCTCCTCGGCGGGGACAACATGGACATCGCGATCGCGCGCGCGGTCGAGGCGCGCCTCAGCCCCGGCCGCCCCCTCGACGCGACGCGGTTTCACGCGCTGGTCAGCCGCTGTCGCGCCGCCAAGGAGGAGCTCCTGGCCGACCCGGCGCTCGTCGAGGCACGGATCGCGGTGCCGGGACGTGGGACCGGTGTCGTCGGCGGCGCCCTCGCGACGACGCTCGCGCGCGCCGAGGTGGAGGCGATCGTGCTCGACGGCTTCTTCGCGGCCGTCCCCGCCGACGCGCGGCCGCGGCCGTCCGCGGACCTCGCGGCGCGCGAGTGGGGCCTGCCGTTCGCCGCCGAGCCGGAGGTCACGCGGCACGTCGCGGAGTTTCTCGGCCGGCAGCGCGAGCCGGCGGGGCAGGCGGAGCTGGCGCTCGCGCGGCCCGATGCGATCCTCTTCAACGGCGGCGCGCTCGAGCCACATGTGGTGCGCGAGCGGCTCTGCGCAGTCGTCGGCTCCTGGCATGCCCCGGCCGGCGACTGGCAGCCGGCGGAGCTCGAGGCGGAGTCGCTCCAGCTCGCCGTCGCGCGCGGCGCGGCGTACTTCGGCCTGGTCCGGCGCGGCCTCGGCGTCCGCATCGGCGGCGGCGCGGCGCGCACGTACTACATCGGGCTCGGCGGCACGCCGCCGACCGCGCTGTGCATCGTGCCGCGCGGCATGGAGGAGGGCGAGTCCGTCGAGATCGCCGACCGGGAGCTCGAGCTCGTGACCAATCGGCCCGTCGCGTTCCCGCTCTACACGGCGACCGATCGGAGCGGCGAGCACGCTGGCGACGTCGTCGATCCGGCCGCTTTCACGGCCCTGCCGCCGCTGCGGACGGTCGTCCGCTTCGGCCGGAAGCTCGCCGATCGCGTGCTGCCCGTGCACCTCGAGGTCCGTCTTACCGAGATCGGCACGCTCGAGCTCTGGTGTCGCTCGCGTGAGACCGAGCATCGCTGGCGGCTCGAATTCCGGCTGCGCGACACCGTTGCCGGCGCCGAGCCGGCGCCGCCCGCGGACGCGGCGGTGGTCGTCGACCCGGGCCGGATCGAGGCGGCGGCGGCCCTGCTGCGCGCGGCCTTCGAAGGTCCGGACGATCCGGTGACGCTCACCCGTCGTCTCGAAGTGACGCTCGATGCCGGCCGGGATGCGTGGCCGCTCGGCACCATCCGCGCGCTGTGGGACGCGCTCTGGCCGCTCGAGCCCGCGCGCAGCCGGTCGCCGGAGCACGAGGCGCGCTGGCTGAACCTGGCCGGGCTCCTCCTCCGTCCCGGCTTCGGCGATCCCGGTGACGAGGTGCGGGTCGACCGTCTCTGGCGCGTGCTGTCCGCCGAGCTGCGTCACCCGCGTGCGGTCCAGGGGCGCGCGGAATGGTGGAACCTGTGGAAGCGGATCGCGGGCGGCCTGGCCGCTCGCCAGCAGCAGCATCTCCTCCAGCTGGTGAGTCCGGCGCTCGTCCGCCGCGGGAAGGCCCGTGGTCCGCGGCTCGCGTCGCAGGAGCTCCGGGAGATGTGGCAGGCGATCGGCAGCTGCGAGCGTCTGCCCGCGGCCGCGCGCGCGGAGCTCGGCGGCGTCCTCGTCGCCGAGGCGGAGCGCGGGCGCGTCACCGACGCCGAGCTCTGGTCGCTCGCCCGGCTCGGGGCGCGCGTGCCGCTCGCCGGGCCGCTCAACTGCGTCGTGCCGCGCGACCTCGCGGCGCGGTGGAGCGAGCGGCTCCTCGCCGCGCCCTGGCCGCGAGCGGAGGCGTACGCCTTCGCGCTCGCGCAGCTCGCCCGTGCGACCGGCGACCGCGAACGCGATCTCGACCCGGAGCTGCGCGAGCGCGTCGCGCTTCGCCTGGAGACCGCCCCGCACGGCGAGCGCGCCGCGCGGATCGTGCGCGAGCCCGTTGCGCTCGAGGCGCGCGAGCAGGCGCGGCTCCTCGACGAGTCCCTGCCGGCGGGACTGCGCCTTCGCACGGACGGCGGCGCGTGAGCGTCCGTGACCGGCGGGCGGCGTGGGCGGTCGCCGCGATCACGCTCGCGGGCGTCGCACTACGGCTCTACGCGGCCTCGTGCTGGAACGCGACGCATCCCGACAGCGCCGCGCGCCTCGAGGGCGACGAGCCGGGATACGACCGGCTGGCGCGCTCGATCCTCGCCGGACGCGGCGTCGACTGGCCCGGACGCGTCCCGCTCTACCCGCTCTGGCTCGCGGCCGTGTACGCGGTGTCGGGCGGATCGTACCGGGCCGTGCCCATCGCCCAGGCGTTCCTCGGCGCGACCGCAATTCCGCTCGCGTACGAGCTCGCGCGCCGGGTGTTCGGGCGCAGGGCGGGCGTCGTAACCGCGCTCGGCGTCGCGCTCAGCACCCAGCTGATCGTCGAGGTGCGGCCGCTCATGAGCGAGGTGCTGTTCACACCCGTCGTCCTGCTCGCCGTGCTGCTGCTCTGGGATGCGACGCGGGCACCGACGCCGTGGCGCTGCATGCTCGCGGGCGCGGTCGTCGGCGTCGCCGACCTCGTCCGGCCGACGCTGCTCTTCTTCCCGGTCGCCGCGCCGCTGGCGTTCGCCGCACGCGAGCACGCGCGGCGGGCGCTGCGCCATGCGCTCCCCTACGCCCTCGGCGCCACGCTCGTCGTGACGCCGTGGATCGCGCGCAACTACGTCCGCTACCACGCGCTCTTTCCGCTCGCGCTCAGCAACGCGCTTCTGTGGACGGGAAGCCCCGAGTACTACCATCTGGTCCGGGACCGCGGGTACTCCTACATGCAGGTGTGGACCGACGTGCTGTACGCGCCCGGCTCGGCGGTGCCGGATCCTTCGTCGCTCGAGGGCGAGCGCTACTGGCGCGCGCGGGCGGTGCGGTCGATTGCCGCCGAGCCGCTCGTGTACCTGCGCTATGCCGCCGAGAAGCTCGCGACATACTGGGTCGGGGATCCCGAGGCCGACTGGGGCGGCTCCTACCCGTTCGACTTCCACGTGCTCGTCCTCGCCTTCGGCGCGTGGTGGACCGCTGCGTTCATGCCGGGGCTCGTCCTCCCCGTCGTGGCACTCGGTGCCACGTTCCTTCTCCGCGACCGCTGGCGCGATCTGCTGCCGATCTACGCGCTGCTGATCTACTGCACGCTGGTCCACGCCGCGACACACGCCGAGGCGCGGCTCAGCGACCCGCTCCAGCCCTATCTCGTGCTGCTCGTCGCGGGCGCCGCGGTGCGCGCCGCCCCGCGTCCGTTGACCGGCACGGCGCGGTTGGGCAAGCTGGACGGTTCGCATGCTGAACCTCTCCGGCATCGCCAAGCGGTACGGCGGGCAGATCGTCCTCGGCGACGTCACGTGGGGCGTGCCCGACGGCGCGCGCGTCGGGCTCACGGGCCCGAACGGCGCCGGCAAGTCGACGCTCCTCCGCATCATCGCGGGCGATCTCGAGCCCGACGCGGGCGCCGTCGCGCTGCCGCGCGGTGCCACCGTCGGGTACCTGCCGCAGCACGTGCTCGTCCGCGGGGTGACGGTCCGCGCCCACGCGCTCTCGGCGTTCGCCGAGCTGCATGCGCTCGAAGCACGGCGCGCCGCCGTCGAAGAGGCGCTCGCCACCGTCGATCCCGCGAGCGGGGAGTACGCGCGCGTCATGGAGCGCTACACGGCGGTGTGCGAGGAGTGGGACCACCACGGCAGGTACGACACGGAGTCGGAGACGGAGGCCGTCCTCCGCGGCCTCGGCTTCCGGGCGGACGACCTCGAGCGCGACTGCGCCGAGCTCTCGGGCGGCTGGCAGATGCGCGTCGCGCTCGCGCAGCTGCTCCTCCGCCGCCCCGACATCCTGCTGCTCGACGAGCCCACCAATTACCTCGACCTCGAGGCGCGCAACTGGCTCGAGGAGTTCCTCGCCGCCTACGCGGGCACGATCATCATGGTGGCGCACGACCGCTACTTCCTCGACGTTACGGTCGACCACATCGCCGAGGTCCTGCACGGCCGCGTGACCGACTACCCGATGACCTACAGCCGGTACCTCGAGGAGCGGGAGACGCGGCTCGAGCTCGCGCGCCAGGCCTACGAAGGGCAGAAGGCCGAGATCGAGCGGGTCGAGGCGTTCGTCCACCGCTTTCGCTACCAGGCCTCGAAGGCGGCGCTCGTCCAGAGCCGCGTGAAGCAGCTCGAGAAGATCGAGCGCCTACCGCCGCCCGACGGCCACGGGCGCGTGCTGAAGATCCGGCTGCCGGAAGCGCCGCGCAGCGGCCGCGCGGTGGTCGAGCTGACCGGCGCGCTGAAGCACTACGGCGACGTCCGCGTCTACGACGGCGCCGACGTGCTGATCGAGCGCGGGCAGCGCGTGGCGCTCGTCGGCCCGAACGGCGCAGGCAAGACGACGTTACTCAAGCTCCTCGCCGGCGTGCTACCGCTCGACGGCGGCACGCGCCGCCTCGGCCACAACGTGCGCCTCGGCTATTTCGCGCAGGACCACGCCGAGATGCTCGACGAGACACACACGGTCCTCGAGGAGGTGATGGGCGCCGCCACGGTCGAAGCCGCCCCGCACGTCCGCGGCCTCCTCGGCGCCTTCCTCTTCTCGGGCGACGCCGTCGACAAGCGCGTGGGCGTCCTCTCCGGCGGCGAGCGGAGCCGCCTTGCCCTCGCCAAGCTCCTCCTCGAGCCCGCCAACTGCCTCCTCCTCGACGAGCCCACGAACCACCTCGACCTGACCGCGAAGGAGGTCCTCCTGGAAGCCCTGCTCGGCTACGCCGGCACGCTCGTCATCGTCGCCCACGACCGCTACCTCCTCGACCGCCTCCCCACCCAGGTCATCGAGGTCGGCACCGGCCACGCCGCCCGCTACCTCGGCAACTACGAGGACTACCTCGCCTCCAAAGCCCGCCCCCCGATCAACAACATCCAGCCGCCCGCGGCGAAGCCGACCCGCACTGCCCGCGCGCGGTAGACGCCCTCCGCACCGCCGCGGGCGAGCGAGTGCGACCGGCGTACAAGGCGGGGAGGGGCCGCCGCCGAGCCGACCCCGCAGCTCCCGCGCGAGCGCGCAGCTTCGGGGGGACGCTACGGCCTACGAGTCGCGCGTGGAGCGAGGACCGGGAGGCGCGGCGGCGGCCTCTCCCCGCCGCCCCCCGCTCACCGTCGCCCGCCGCGGCCCCGCGGCGCCCGGAACGTCGTCTGCCCGCCCGGCGGCGCCACCGGCTTCACCGCGATGCGGTGATCCGGCATCGGGCGGAAGAGCATGGTGTCGGTCGCCCGCTTGATCCGTAGCCGCAGCTCGTTGCGCGCCACCGCATCCTCGCCGGCCGCGAGCACCGCAGGCATCGCAACCTCGATCTGCGCCTGATGCAACCCATGGGTGAGGCTCACGTGGAGCCGCTCCTGCCCGGGCACGTCACGCACCTCGACCGCGAGCTTCCGATCGACCGCCCGCGCGAGCTCCACGATGATACGGCGTGCTTCCTGCCGGTTGTCCGCCATGCGTCGCCCGACGGTTAAACGGCACGGCCCGCGGCGTGTCAACGGGTCGACGCCGCTCGCTGGCCCGTGCCACCCCGGCGTGATATTAGCGCGCGGCGGTGGAGTGGAGGATGGGTCGGGCGCGCCGGCTGTTCTTCGTCGTCCTGCTGGTGGACGCGCTTCTCGCCGGGCCGCTCGGGGCGGCGGTCCGGGTCACGGCATTGCGCACGGAGACGCTGTACGCCGCCGATGCCATGCCGGACTGCGCGAAGCTCAGCAAGCTCGCCGACGACGGTCTGCCGCTCAGCATCGTCCGGCTCCGGGCCGAAGCCGACGGCGCGCCGGCGGAGCAGACCACGTTCCGCTGGTCGGCGAGCGGCCCCGGCCTCCTCGTGGCCGATCTCGACATCGGCCCGGCGGGCCAGTCGGGCGCCGTCGCGGGGCTCTGCGCCGAGTTCGGCGACGCCTGCGTGCTGACGCCCGAGAAACTTCCCTTCTACACGAAGTCGTCGATCCTCTGGGTCGCGCCCACGTGCGACATCCTGCCGAAGACGCCGTTCAAGCCCTTCCGCGGCGGCGTCTCGCGCGTCGCCGTCCAGGCGGTGACGGGAGCGCGGAAGCTCGGTCGCGCCTCGGTGAAGCTCGGCTTCGGCCATACGGCCTCGATTACCCTCTTCGCCGACGGCGCCGACGGCGTCGGCAACCGCGGTGGGATCCCGTCGGACATCAATCCGCAGTTCGGCGCCGTGGTGAACCCGAACGGGGTGACGTTGCCCGCGCCCAACAAGTTCGAGTTCGGCACGGGCGCGGGCGAGTCCTCCTCGGTGGACGCCGGAGCCTGCACGACCACCGGCTCGAACCTCGTGTTCGACGCCTGCAAGCTCGACTTCCTGTACAAGACTGCGGGAAAGTTCGTCGCCACCGTCGCCGAGAAGTTCATGGACGGCAGCGCGCTCTGCGACAGCGTCGGCGTCCGCATCCTGAGCGCCACGATCATCCCGCGGCTCGTGGTCGAGCTGACGCCCAAGCGGCTCAACTACGCGTCGGGGGACTCCGTGAACCTGCGCGTCCGCCTCGAGAACGCGAGCCCGCGGGTCGGCGGCAGCGGCATCCTGCTGATCGGCGGCGGCGTCCTCACCTGCGAGGAGGGGGCCAAGGTCCGGACCGTCGAGCAGACGAAGAAGACCGTCTTCGACCTCCAGCACTGCTCGGCCACCGCGGACCAGGGCTGCACGCAGGACGCCGACTGCAACCCGCTCTTCTGCCAGGGCTGCGGCCAGGGCGAGACGTGCCTCACGCAGTCGCATTGCTCGACGACGCTCACGATGCCGTGCCAGCACGACTCGAACTGCTCGCAGACGAGCTGCCCCACGTGCAAGCCGGACGAGACCTGCGTCCAGGTCCTCGCCACGCCCGCGATCGTCGTCCCGGTAGGCGGCTCCGTCGACCTCATCAACAAGCCCGTGCTCGTGCGCAACGTCTTTCCCGAGCCCGCGCACCTCGAGGACACCTGGACCGTCCAGACCTTCAACGCGGGCAACGACGACACCAAGCTGAAGTACCGCGTGCGCGGTCAGCCCGTGCCCGTGCGCACGCGCTGACGCCTACTCGAGCACGCCCGCCGCGCGCAGCCGGTCGAGCTCTGCGGCCTCGATCCCGAGCAGCTCGCGCAGCACGACGTCCGTGTCCGCGCCGAGACGCGGCGCGGGACGTTCGATCCGCGGCTCCATTGCCGAGAAGCGGATCGCGTGCGTCTCGACCGGATGGGTGCCGAGCACGTCGTGCTCGACCGTCCGGAAGTGGCGGCGGTGCGCGAGCTGCGGGTCGTCGTGCAGGTCGCCGAAATCCTCGACCGGCGCCGCGTCGAGCCCGGCCGCCTGCAGGTGGGCGGCGACGTCGGCGGCGGTGCGCGTCGCGGTCCATTCGGTGAGCCGCGCCTCGATCTCGTCCTCGTGCCGTCGGCGGCCGTCGACTGTGGCCAGCACGGGCTCGAGCGTCCACGCGGGGCGGCCGAGCGCGCCGGCGAGCCGCCGCCAATCCTCGTCGTCGTGCACGGCGATCGCGGCCCACCGGTCGCGGCCGTCCTCGTCGGCGCAGCGGAAGACGCCGTGCGGGACCGCGTGGCGCGAACGGTTTCCCATGCGCGTGAGGATCTCTCCGTTGGCCGTGTAGGTGAGCAGCGATTCGCTGAGACACACGATCCCCGCTTCCACCTGCGCGAGGTCGATGTGCTGTCCGGCGCCGGTGCGCCGGCGGTGGAGGAGTGCCGCGGCGAGGAGCAGCGCGGCGAAGCGCGGCGAGAGCGAGTCGGTGATCGTGCCGAACGGCCCGACCGGCTCGCGGTCGGGCCATCCCGTCAGGTGGTTGAAGCCCGCGAGCGCCGAGCCCTGCCCGCCGAAGCCGGGGTAGGCGCGGTCGGGCCCCGTCTGGCCGTTGAGGCACGTGCTGATCATCACCAGGTCGGGGCGCTCGCGGACGAGCGACTCGTAGTCGAGTCCCCACCGCGCCATCGCTCCCGGGGCGAAGTTCTCGGCGACGGCGTCGGCCGCGATGGCGAGCCGGCGCGCCAGCGCGACGCCTTCGGGGCGCGACAGGTCGAGGGCGATGGAGAGCTTGTTCGGGTTCAGCACCGCGAAGTGCGCCGAGCCGTCGACGCCGCCCGGCGTGGTCGGGGTCAGACGCAGGATGCGCAGGAAGTCCGGCCGCCGGCGCGACTCGACGCGGATCACCGTCGCGCCGTGGTCGGCGAAGTAGCGGGTGGCGATCGGGCCGGCGGCACCGCCGCCGAACTCGAGGATGCGCATGCCCTCGAAGAGCGGCGTCACACGACCCCCTCGGCCCGCAGCCGTTCGACGTCCGCGGCGGCGAGCCCGTGCGCGTGCAGCACCTCGGCCGTGTGCTCGCCGAGGCGTGGCGCTGGCCTCCGGATGGCGACGCGCGCGCCGTGCGTGACGGCGAACGCGCCGGGGTAGCGAAGGGTACCGCGGCCGGGGTTCTCGACGTCGACGAAGAAGCCGCGGGCGGCGAGCTGCGGCGAGCCTGTGATCTCGCGCGGCGTGTTGACCGGCGCCAGCATGAGGCTCCGCTCGCACGCGGCCCGGTAGAGCTCGGCCGTGGTCTTCGTCGCGAAGAACGCGCCGAATTCCCGGGTGAGGAAGTCGACGTCCTCCTGCGTCAGCAGGTTGTGATTGTAGCTCTTCCAGTCGATGGCCTTGAGACGCGCCGACGCCATCCCGTGCTCGTCCATGTACGCCACCATGGCGATCAGGCCCGGCACGCGCGCCGGTCCGCCGCGGAGCGCGAACGACACGAACCCGTCGCGACACGGCCAGATCTCGCGCTGGATCGTCCGGCCCGCGTGCATGAAGGCGCCGACGCGGCTGCCGCGCTGGCCGGTCATCCTGAACATCGCCGCGGTGCCGATGCTCGGCATCACCATCGCCGCCTGGAGCGAGACGTCGACGTGCTGGCCCTCGCCACTCTGGTCGCGCGCGAGCAGCGCGAAGAGCACGCCGACGGCAGCCTCGAGACCGCCGTGGTAGTACGAGACGGGCAGGGAGCAACGGACCGGGGCGCGGTCGGGGTCGCCCGTCGCATAGAGGTTGCCGCTCGTCGCGACGACGGTGAGGTCCGAGCCGCGCCATGCGGCGCGCGGGCCGGTCTGTCCGAACGGTGTGATCGAGCAGAGGATCGCACGGCGGTTCCGCGCGTGCAGCGTCTCCCAGCCGAGGCCGCGCGCCGCGAGGCTGCCGGGCGCCTCCGTCTCGAGGACGACGTCAGCCCGCTCGGCGAGTGCGAGGAACAGCTCGCGTCCGCGCGGCCGGTCGAGCGCGAGCGTCATGCCGCGCTTCGAGGTGTTGAGGGCGAGCCACAGGAGCGACCGCTCCGCGTCTACGACGCCACCCCAGAACGGCCCGCGCCGCCGCGCCCGATCGCCCTCGGGCGGCTCGACCTTCACGACGTCGGCGCCGAGATCCCCGAGAACCTTCCCCGCGAAGAACCCGGGCTCCGCAGCGAGGTCGAGGACGCGAATGCCGGACAGGTCTCCGTCGCTCTGCGTCACGGGCCCGTGTCCTAGCAGACTGACCGGCCGGGGTGAACGAGCAGCTGGCCGCCGCTCGGCGCGCGACCTGAGCGTTGGCGCAAGCGGCAGGGGCGCCGCCGACGGAGCGACCCGCAGCCGTTAGCGCGCGCCGCGCGGGCGCGTGGGACGTCGCAACCTCGCCGGCGCGCTTACGGCGAGGACCCGGAGCGGAGTCGGCGGCGCCCCTGCCGCCCCCCGACGCGCCGCTCTGGGGGAACGTCTCGCCGCGCGTCGTACGGCAGTCGAGGTGACCATCTTTCGCCGCGCAACCCCGATGCGCTAAGACGCCGGCCATGAAGATCGGCATCGGCATCGGAGACATCGCGGGCGCACCGGCGGACGTCGACGGCCTCGTCGCCCAGGCGAAGCGCGCGGAGGCCGACGGTTTTGCGAGCGGCTGGTTCGCCAACATCTTCGGCATGGACGCGATCCTCGCGGCGGCGCTCTGCGCGCGGGAGACCGCCCGCATCGAGCTCGGCACCGCCGTCGTGCCGACGTATCCCCGCCATCCGGTCGCGATGGCGCAGCAGGCGCTGTCCGCGCAGGCGGTGGCGCGGGGTCGCTTCGCGCTCGGCATCGGCCTCTCGCACCAGGTCGTGATCGAGGGGATGTTCGGCTTCTCGTTCGCCAAGCCCTACAGCCACATGAAGGAGTACCTCGCGGTGCTCGGCCCGCTCATCCGGACGGGCAGCGTGAGCCACGCAGGCGAGGAGTACCGGGTGAACGCGCAGATCGCAGTCCCCGGCGCGACGCCGTGCCCCATCCTCGTCGCCGCGCTCGCGCCGAGGATGCTGGCGCTCACGGGGCGCGAGGCGGACGGGACGATCACGTGGATGACCGGGCTCCGGACGATCCGCGAGCACACCGTCCCGCGCATCCGCGAGGCCGCAGCCGCGGCCGGCCGGCCCGCGCCGCGCGTCGTGGTCGGGCTGCCCGTCGCCGTGACGCGCGAGGTGGCGGCGGCCCGCACGTCGGCGGCGCACGGCTTCCAGATCTACGGCGCGCTGCCCTCCTACCGGCGGATGCTCGATCTCGAGGGGGTCGAGGGGCCGGGCGACGTGGCGATCGTCGGCGACGAGAGCGCCGTCGGGGAGCAGCTCGAGCGTCTGGCCGAGGCGGGCGCCACCGACTTCCTCGGCATCCCGTTCCGCGTCGACGGCGATGCGGATGCGCCGGCCCGCACGCGCGCGCTGCTCGCCCGGCGCGCGGCGAGGTCCTGAAGCCTAGGAGCGCGACCCAAGACATCTTGGGTCGCGGAGCGGAGGCGAGAGTGTTGCGCCTTCGTCACGCCCGACCGCCGTGCCGCGGCTGGCAAAGCCAGCGCGGCAGAACAGGCACGCGCCGTCGCAAGGTCTCGCGGGGCTCGTTGATCCGTTCGCAACTGGGCTTGTTCGCGGCTGCGAACCGCGCGTGTTCGTTTGCCGCGCTGGCTTTGCCAGCCGCGGCAGGTCGGTCGGGCGTGATGCGGACGGAGCACGCCCGCGTCCGGTTCGCGACCCAAGATGTCTTGGGTCGCGCTCCTGCCGAGCGTCACGGACCCGCGAGCGGGCGGTAGTAGTGCACCGCCGAGCGGCCCGTCTCGCGTAACGCATTTCCGACGAACGCGCCGTACCACTGGCCGTTGCCGACGAGACATGTGTGCCACGCGGTGCACGACGTCCGCCGCTCCACTTGACATGGCTTCCGCGTAAATCGAGAGATGCGACGTCATGAGATTCGGCATCTTCTACGAGCACCAGATTCCCCGTCCCTGGGAGAACGGCGACGAGCATCGGCTCTACAAGGAGGCGCTCGCCCAGGTGGAGCTCGCCGACCGCCTCGGCATCGACTTCGCGTGGGAGGTCGAGCACCACTTCCTCGAGGAGTACTCGCACTCCTCCGCGCCGGAGGTTTTCCTCGCCGCGGCGAGCCAGCGTACGCGGCGCATCCGGCTTGCCCACGGGATCACGCTCATGCCGCCCAACTACAATGCCCCGGCGCGGGTCGCCGAGCGCATCGCGACGCTCGACCTCGTGAGCGACGGCCGCGTGGAATGGGGGACAGGCGAATCGTCCTCGCGGATCGAGCTCGAGGGCTTCGGCATCGACTACATGGCGAAGCGGGAGATGTGGGA
The DNA here is from genome assembly GCA_005879585.1 of Deltaproteobacteria bacterium. Classification (GTDB taxonomy): domain Bacteria; phylum Desulfobacterota; class Binatia; order DP-6; family DP-6; genus DP-3. The sequence continues at coordinate 37,185 of VBKG01000162.1, forward strand.
GGAGGCGGTCCGCGAGACCGCGAAGATGATGTGCATGGAGCCGTATCCCGGCTACCAGGGGAAGTACTTCTCCATGCCGGTACGGAACGTCGTCCCGAAGCCGGTCCAGAAGCCGCATCCCCCGCTCTGGGTCGCCTGCTCGAACCGCGACACCATCAAGCTCGCGGCGCGGCTCGGGATGGGGGCGCTCACCTTCGCCTTCGTCGACCCGGCGGATGCCCGGTACTGGGTCGACGAGTACTACGACACCTTCAAGCGCGAATGCACGCCGATCGGCCGCGCCGTCAACCCGAACATCGCGATGGTGACCGGCTTCATGTGCCACGAGAACCCCGAGGTGGCGGTCGCGCAGGGGCTCGAAGGCTTCAAGTTCTTCGGCTTCGCGCTCGCCCACTACTACATCACCGGCACGCACGTACCGGGTCGGCTGAGCGTGTGGGACGAGTTCAAGAAATCGACGCCGTTCCCGATGATGCCGACGGGCGGCATCGGCAGCCCCGATCAGGTGCGCGAGAACCTCGTGCGCTTCGAGGAGGTCGGGGTCGACCAGGTGATCTTCATCCAGCAGGGCGGCAACAATCGGCACGAGCACATCTGCGAGTCGCTCGAGCTCTTCGCGGCGCGCGTGCTCCCCGGCTTCGCGGAGCGCCACGAGGCGCGCGAGCGCCGGAAGGCAGAGGCGCTGGCGCCGTACGTCGCGCGGGCCCTCGGTCGCATGCCGCCGCTCGCGCCCCTGGCGGAGGTGCCGGCCGTCGAGTCCTATCCGGTATTGATGCAGCGGCTCGGCGTCGACATCTCCCAGATCGGCTCGGCGCGGCCGGTGGGCCGGCCGCGGGATTGAGTTGGCCCGTCGGCTCAGGCTGGCGGCGGGCCGAGCGCGCGGTCCATCGTCGAGCGCAGGTCGGTCACCGAGAAGGGCTTCCGGAGAAAGGCCGCGGCGCCGGCGTCTGCGAGCCGGCCGCTCGCCACTTCCTCGCTGTAGCCGCTCATGAGGATCACCCGCGCGTCGGACCGGATCGTCCGGATCTCGCGGCACGCACCTTCGCCGCTGAGGCGCGGGAGCGTCAGGTCGATCAGCACCGCGTCGATCACGGGGGCGTGGGCGCGGAACACCTCCACGCCTTCGTGGCCGTCGCCGGCGACCAGTACGCTGCACCCGAGCCTTTCGAGCATGTGCATCGTGACCGCGCGCACGTCTTCCTCGTCGTCGACGAGGAGGACGGTCCGCGTGCTCGGCTCCGCCGGCGGCCGGACGTCGCTCGGCGGCTGCTCGGCGCACGGCAGGAAGATGCGGAAGGTCGTGCCCCGTCCGGGCTCGCTCTGCACCGAGAGCCCGCCCCGATGTCCGCGCACGATGCCGAGCACCGTCGCCAGGCCGAGACCGCGCCCGGCGAACTTGGTCGAGAAGAACGGGTCGAAGATCTTTCCCATGCTGGCCGGGTCGATGCCGCCGCCGCTGTCGGCCACCTCGAGGCACACGTGCGGTCCGGCGGACACCTGCGAGCCGCGGTGCATCCGCCTGATCCCGGTCTCGTCGAGCTGCACGGCGGCGGTCCGCACCGTGATCGTGCCGGCGTCGCCGACGGCCTCGGCCGCGTTGATGACAAGGTTCATCAGCACCTGCCGGACCTGGCTCGGGTCGCCCGACGCCTCGGGCAGGCGTTCGGCGAGCTCCGGACGGACGACGACCCCCACCGGGATCGACACGTTCAGGAGCTCGATCGTGTCCTCGACGGCGGCATTCACGTCCACCCCCTGAAGCGAAACGGGCTCCTTCCCGGCGTAGGCGAGCATCTGGCGCGTCAGCTCCGATCCGCGGCGCGCCGCGGCCTCTATCCTCCGGAGGCTCTCCCGCACGGGTGAGTCGTCCGGCAGCTCTGCAGCGGCGAGCGACGCATTGCCGAGGACGTTCACCAGCAGGTTGTTGAAATCGTGGGCGACGCCGCCCGCGAGCACCCCGAGGCTCTCGAGACGCTTGGCTTCGAGCAGCTTGCGCTCGAGGGCGAGCCGGGCGGTCTCGGCCCGCTCGCGCTCGGTCACATCAGTGGCTATGCCGATCACGCCGCTCGGCGTCCCGTCCGCGTCGAGCATGGGATTCAGACGGCACTCGTAGATCATGTCGCCGGACACGCCGAGCCAGGTGAGCTTCTCGCCGGCGAGCGCACGCCTGAAGTAGCCGGCGGCCCGCTCCGCATCGCTCACGAAGGCGGCCAGCACCTCGGCGAAGTGCCGCCCCACGACCTGGCCTGGTTTGAGACCGAGTCGGGCGAGGCCGCGTCCCTCGGAGACGGTGCAGACGCCGGCCCGATCGAGCGTGAAGAGCACGACCGGCGCGCCGGTGATGACCGTCCGTAGACGCGCCTCGCTCGCGGCGAGCGCCTCTTCCATGCGCTTCCGCTCGGTGATGTCCTGGGCGCAGACGATCGCCCCGCCATCACCGATCGGGCTCACGTTGGAGACGAATACGCGCTCGGCGCCCTCGCGCGTGACCATGCGCGCCTCGACGCCGTGCACGGACTCGCCCTTGAGTGCACGCCGGATGCCCGCGCCGACCATGTCGCGCCATGACGCCGGGACGCAGAGCCGGAGGTAGTCCTGACCGATCGCCTCTCCCGTCGGCCACCCGAGCACGCGCACCGCCTCGCGATTGAACTCCATGATGCGCCCGTCGCGAGCGAGGACGACGATGACGCTGCCGGCGATCTCGACGAGCGATCGGTAGCGCTCGGCGCTGGCGTGCGCCTCGCCGTGGGTGGCCGCGAGCGTCCAGCGGTGGCCGAAGTCGCGCTGGCGCCAGCGCTCGCGCAGCGCGGTCATGATGACCGCGACGGCGCTCGACGCCATGAAGACGAGCAGGTTGGCGGCGAAATGCGGGTCGTCAAGCGTATGCGTCCATGCCGACGCGGCCACGTAGTCGCCGAGCACCGCG
>VBKG01000018.1 GCA_005879585.1 Deltaproteobacteria bacterium
CGGGCAGTCGTGCGTGGCCACCCCCTCGGGCTGCGTCTGTCAGACCCCGTGCGCGAACAGCGCGCCCGCCTGCAACGGCACCTGCCCCGACGCCCAGGTCTGCGTCTCGACCGATGGTGGCTGCATCTGTCAGGCGGCGGGCTGTCGCATCACCGGCGGCGGTGCGATCGCCGGAGGCGGGGTCGATCCCACCGTCATGGCCGAAACCAGCGTGCTGACGGAGTTCGCCGGCCAGGTCGGCGCGCCCTGCGGGTGCTTCGGCTGCTTCGACAACTTCGATCCGAAGCGCGCCTCGGTGCAGGGCGAGTGGAAGTACAAGCTCAAGAAACACGGCGGCAGCCTGCATGCGAGCATCTTCAACAGCCTGGTGTGCAGCTGCCTCGGCGGCAGCGTCGGAATGCTCTGCCCGAGCGCGGAGCATCCGCGTACGCCGGCGGACCACATCTGCGTCACCGGCATCGCGGACCTGAGCCCGGATACCGGAAACAGCAAGAAGACCACTCCGGTGGCGTTCCGCTTCGAGGCGACGGACAACGGCGAGCCGGGGACGGCCGACGTCTACGAGATACACATTCTCGGGCCTGCCGCTGGCCAGACCACGATGGACGTTGCCAAGGCGATCTGCTGCACGCGGCCATTCGTGCAGCCACCCGGGACGACCGTATTTGCCAACGACCTCGGGACGATAATCCGCGGCAACATCCAGATCCACCCGGCGCTGGCGAAGTCGACCGACGGGACGTGTCCGCCGCCGAGCGGGATGTGCGTGCCCATCCCCTGAAGGACGAGCTCGAGAACGACGGGCCGCGCCCGCCCGGCGGCCCGGTCGCTACCAGGAAGCCAGCAGGAAGATGTCGTCCATGCCGGCGCCCGCGAGCGGGGTGCCGTCGAAGTCAACCCGGAGGCGATAGCCGCCGGTCACCACGGATCGGCCGCTGCCGTCGGCCGCGACGGCGTTGCCGGCATCGGAGTCGGCGCCGCCGAAGCGCTGTGCCCCGAGCGGGGTGCCGTCCGCGGCGTACCGCGCGACGAAGATGTCGGTCCGGCCGGCGCTGATGAGCGAACCGGTGCCGAAGTTGACCGCCGCCTGGAAGATCCCGGTCACCGCCACCTGGCCGCTCGCGTCCACCGCGATGCCCCTGCCGGCGTCATCGTAGATGCCGCCCGCGAGTCGCGACCACAGGTAGGCACCCGCTGGGGAATACTTCGCGACGAAGACATCCTTGTGCGCGAAGCTCCTCGCCCAGCCCCCGCCGAGGTCGATCGAGTTCTCGAACGACCCGGTCACCAGCACGTTCCCGCTCCCGTCGCACGCGACACCATTGCCGGCGTGCGTGGCCAAGGCGCTGCCGAAGCGCCGCGACCAGACGTGACCGCCGGTGGGCGAGAGCTTGGCGAGGAAGATATCGACGCCGGCGCTGGTGAGCGCGCCGCCGCCGAAGTCGGCCGGCCCCGAGAACGCGCCGGTCACGTCGATGTTGCCGCTCGGGTCGACGGCCACCGCGTTGCCGGAGTTGGAGAACGAGTCCCCGATGCTTCTCGACCACAGGGGTGCGCCGGCGGACGAGAACTTCGCCACGACGATGCTGTAGCCGTTGGCCCTGATGCGGCCACCGCCGAAGTTCGACCCGCCACCCGCCGTCCCGATCAGCACGACGTCGCCTCCGCTGTCGACCGCGACGCCATTGCCGACGTCGCTCATCGCGCCGCCGAACGCCTTCGACCAGACGGGGTCGCCGGCGGCGGTGTACTTCGCGAGGAAGACGTCGTCGGCGCCGGCGCTGGTGAGCGGTCCCGTGCCGAAGTCGACCGTGCCGCTGAACTTTCCGGTTACGAGCACGTTGCCGTTCCCGTCGACGGCGACCGCCCGGCCCGTGCCCCCGCCGAGCACGCCGCCGAGGCACTTCGACCACAGCGCCGCCCCCGTCGGCGCGTACGTCGACACGAAGACCGCGGTCGGCGGGCACACGACCCCGCCGCCGAAGTCCACGCTGCTCTCGATCCGCCCGGTCATCACCGCATTGCCGCTCCCGTCCAACGCCACCCCATAGGCCACGTCGCTCGCCGCGCCACCGAAGCCGCGCGCCCACCCGGCCCCGGCCGCCCCCGTGATGGTCACGAGGGCCGAGTCGGTACCCCGCGCGCCCCGATCATCCATGACCGTGAGGGTCGCGGTGTAGCTGCCGGGCGCAGTATAGATGTGGCTCACCGTCGCGCCGGTGGCCGACGTGCCATCGCCGAAGTCCCAGCTGTAGGACACTACGGTGCCACCGAGATCGGAGCCGGACCCACTGAAGGTCACGGCGCTGCCCACCGACGCCGTCTGGTCCGGGCCCGCGTTCGCCACCAGCGAGCGCTTAGCAACCGAGACCAGGGCCGTGTCGCTCGCGCGCCTTCCCCTGCTGTCGGTCACCGTGAGCATGACGCAGTACGTGCCCGGGGTGGTGTACGCGTGCGAGACGACGCTCCCGGACGCCGAGCCGCCGTCGCCGAAGGTCCAGGCGTACGCGTTGATCGTGTCGTGCGGATCGAAGGAGTCGCCGCCATCGAATCGGACCGTGGTCATGGTCTGCGGGAACTGATCCGGGCCGGCATTCGCGATGGGACAGCGCCCTCTCCCGCGACGACACCGCCGGCGATGACGCTTACCACAACGACGAGCTACAGCACGCGACGTCGTCGTGGTCGGAGGCCCGGTCGAGGTCGTGGTGATCGCGGTGCTGCTCGATACGGCCGTGGCGACGGGCGAGGGCGCGACAGCGGTTTCTGCCGTGGCATGGCCGGCGATGAGAAGAAGAAAGAAAAATGACAGCAACCCGGATACGCGCCTGGCACCCATTCAGAAGCTCCGCGCCGAGGCCACCGAGTGCAAGGCGTGCGCCAAGGCGAGCGGACGCCTGGACGTGTAGACCCGGAGAAGCGCCAGCGACCGCGCGGCACTTCTTTGACCCCGCTGGGCAAGAGTGGGCAGGATATCCGCTCACGGCAGCGGCGGCGCACCGCAGCTCGGGGCGCCTCCATCGCATGTGCCTTAGCGGCTGCGAGGCCAACGAATTAGGATTCGTCACATAGGTGGCCCTCGTGAATTAGCGAACTGCCAGTAGCCGTGTACGCGGTGTTCGGCTATGGCTCGCCTCGAGGCCCCGGCGCCTCTCCAAGACAACAAGGGCTACCCAGTGAGACCCAACGCTCGGGCTTTCGGCGGGACCGGAAGCGTCGCAGGGTTGTTGCTCGTCGCATTGGCCGCCGGATCGCCGTCGGTGGCTCATGCGCAGGCGCAGGTGCATGGCGGCCAGATCATCAAAAGCTGCCTGGACCCGCGCGGCGGGAGGTCGCCGCGGCCGTCCGTTTGTGTAGGTGGGACGAGGGACAGTCAGCCATGCGCGACGAACGCCGATTGCCCGCCCCAACCGGGACCGACGTGCGGCGAGCTGGTCACCTGCGTGATCACCGTCCGGAACGCCGACACCTTCGGTGACGCCCTCCGCATCGATCGCATCGAGGATACCATTCAGCTCGCCAGCGGCCCGCTGGACCACAGGCTTCCATTACTTTGTATAGACGGGACGAGGAACGGCCAGCCGTGCGCGACGAATGCCGACTGCCCGACCCAACCGGGACCGACATGCAGCCCAAGCGATGGCGGCATCTTCGATCTGCCATCCGATCTCCGCGGAGCGTGCGTGGGCGGCTCAGGCGCCGGGCTCGACTGTGGCTGCCCGGGCGGCACGTGTGGGACCGAAACGCCACGGCTCTGCACCGGTGGCAGTCGTTCCGGCCTCCAGTGCGATTGCCCCGGCGGCACGTGCACAACGATTCTACCCCGGGTGGGTCAGCAGGTCGTCGTCATCGACACGTACACCGCAGACGCCGGCATCATGGGCGTCCTCATCGATGACGTCATCGCAGACGGCGCAGACCTCGGTCTCGGGAACCCGACGGACCTTTGCCAGGACTCGCAGCCCAGACCGGCCTGCTTCCGGCTCGGGGAAGGCGACGTGCTAACGGTTGCGACCACCACCACGACCACGATTCCTCCCTGCGTGGCCTCCGCCCCTGCCTGCAACGGCACCTGTCCCACGGGACAGTCCTGCGTCGCGACCCCCGCGGGCTGTGTCTGCGAGCTGCCCTGCGCGAGCACCTCGCCGCCGATGTGTAACGGCACCTGTCCCAGCGGGCAGTCCTGTGTCGCGACCCCCGCGGGGTGCGTCTGCGAGCTGCCCTGCGCGAGCACCTCGCCGCCGACCTGCAACGGCACGTGTCCCACCGGAGAGTCCTGCGTCGCGACCCCGTCGGGCTGCGTCTGCGAGCTGCCCTGCGCGAGCACCTCGCCGCCGACCTGCAACGGCACGTGTCCCACCGGAGAGTCCTGCGTCGCGACCCCGTCGGGCTGCGTCTGCGAGCTGCCGTGCGCGAGCACCTCGCCGCCGATGTGCAACGGCAGCTGTCCCACCGGAGAGTCCTGCGTCGCGACCCCCGCGGGCTGCGTGTGTGAGCTGCCGTGCGCGAGCACCTCGCCGCCGATGTGTAACGGCAGCTGCCCCACCGGACAGTCCTGCGTCGCGACCCCGTCGGGCTGCGTCTGCGAGCTGCCGTGCGCGAGCACCTCGCCGCCGACCTGCAACGGCTCGTGTCCCACCGGCGAGTCCTGCGTCGCGACCCCGTCGGGCTGCGTCTGCGAGCTGCCGTGCGCGAGCACCTCGCCGCCGATGTGTAACGGCACCTGCCCCACGGGCGAGGTCTGCGCCGCGACTCCCACGGGCTGCGTCTGTCAGCCACCGCCGTGCGCGAGCACCTCGCCGCCGATGTGTAATGGCACCTGCCCCACGGGCGAGGTCTGCGCCGCGACTCCCACAGGCTGCGTCTGTCAGCCGCCGCCGTGCGCGAGCACCTCGCCGCCCACGTGTAACGGCAGCTGTCCCACCGGCCAGTCCTGCGTGGCGACCCCTTCGGGCTGCGTCTGCGAGCTACCGTGCGCGAGTACCTCGCCGCCGATGTGTAACGGC
>VBKG01000163.1 GCA_005879585.1 Deltaproteobacteria bacterium
GGCCCGTGCCGCCGGCCACGCCTGGAACTACATATGCGCGACGATGGCCTTCCCGAACCCGGAGCACGTCAGCAGCGTCGCGCCTTCCATGAGGCGGTGGAAATCGTAGGTCACGGTCTTGGCCGCGATCGCCCCTTCCACACCGCGGATGATCGCGTCGGCGGCCTCGTTCCAGCCGAGGTGACGGAACATCAGCTCGCCGGACAGGATCACGGAGCCCGGGTTCACCTTGTCCTGGTTGGCGTACTTCGGCGCCGTGCCGTGCGTCGCCTCGAAGATGGCGTGGCCCGTCTGGTAGTTGATGTTTCCGCCCGGCGCGATGCCGATGCCGCCCACCTGCGCAGCGAGCGCGTCCGAGAGGTAGTCGCCGTTCAGGTTGGGCGTCGCGACGACGTCGAACTCGCGCGGCCGGGTGAGCACCTGCTGGAGCGTGATGTCGGCGATCGCCGTCGCGCCGCACCTTCTCCTGCTGCGCCGGCGTCATGAGATCGTAGCCGGGGTCGATCTCGCGCGCGTTGTCCTCGACCGAGGTGTCCGGCCTCGCCTCCCGGTTGCCGAGGATCCAGCTCTCGCGCTCGGTGACGACCCGATCGCGGTAGTCGCGGGTCGCGACCGCGTAGCCCCAGTCGCGGAAGGCGCCCTCGGTGAACTTCATGATGTTGCCCTTGTGGACGAAGGTGACGCTCCGCCGCCCGCCGCGCAGCGCGTACTCGATCGCGGCGCGTGCGAGCCGCTCGGTGCCCTCGCGCGAGATCGGCTTCACGCCGATGCCGCTCGTCCTCGGGAACCGGATCTTCTTGACGCCCATCTCGCGCTCGAGGAACGCGATCACCTTCTGCGCCTCCGGGCTCTCGGCTGGCCACTCGATGCCGGCGTAGATGTCCTCGGTGTTCTCGCGGAAGATCACCACCTCGACCTGCTCGGGCCGCTTGACCGGGCTCGGCACGCCGGCGAAGTAACGCACCGGTCGCAGGCACACGTAGAGGTCGAGCACCTGGCGGAGCGTCACGTTGAGCGAGCGGATACCGCCGCCGACCGGGGTGGTGAGCGGTCCCTTGATGCCGACGACGAACTCCTTGAAGGCCGTGACCGTCTCCTCGGGCAGCCAGTCCTTGAAGCGGTTGAAGGCCTTCTCGCCGGCGTACACCTCCTTCCAGGCGATCTGCCGCTTGCCGCCGTACGCCTTGCTTACCGCGGCGTCGAAGACCGCCTGGCTGGCGCGCCAGATGTCGGGCCCCGTGCCGTCGCCTTCGATGAAGGGGATGATGGGCTGATCGGGGACGTCGAGGCCCCCGTCGGAGCGCGCGCGGATCGCTGAGGGCATCGGGTCCTCAAACAAGAAAATCCGCCGTCACGCAAGGCGGATGATCACGCCGCCCGGAATGGACCGAGTCGCAGGCGTTCCAGGATCTCGAGACGCTCTCGCAGGACGTCGTGACGATGGTAGACGACGTCGAAGCACGAGTCCGGCGCGGTGCGGAAAGTCATCACGCAGCGGCGAGCCCGGCGGAACGCGTCGAATCGTTCCTTGAACAGCCGGTGGCCTGCCGCGTACGAATCCGTGTAGCCGCGGCCAACCAGAACCACGAATGACGCCAGCGCGGCGGCCATCGCGAGCCTTCCCCTGCGGCGGGAAGACGTGAAGTAGCGCTCCAGGGCCACGACGGCGACCGCGAGCGTGCTGATCCAAAAGAGGCAGGACAGCGTCGTGTAGCGACTGGCCAGCGCCTGCGTGGTTCCGAAGCCGACTCGCCCGAGCCCCGTCAGCGCTCCCGTCCCGACGACGTAGCTCGCGAGAAACAGCCACGGCGTCGCGGCCCGTCGCGCCGCGCCCCCGAGGCGCCACACGGAACAGGCCGCGGACACGAGCATCAGGACGCCGAGCACGCCGAACATGGCCGCCGAGCGTACGCTGGAGCCCGCGAAGGGAGAGCCGAGGTATGCGAGGAGATAGACGGCGAGGTCGAGAGGACGGTCGTACCCCAGAGCCGGGTGGTGAACCGGCCGGTGATATCCCCATAGGTACAGCGCGGACAGGACGCCGGCGATCAGCGCCGTCCAGACCACGTCGATACGGCGATGCTTATCGCCGCAGAGCGCGACGATGGCCGGAACCAACCACAGCAACACGATCCCACTCGCGAGGGACAGCGTCGCCATTACCCCGGCCATCGACGCCGCGAGGATGGCCCACCTTTTCTCCGGCCAGTATGCCAGCGCGACGGCCGCTGTGGTGGCGGCAAGACCGTTCATGAAGAACGACATCTGCCAGCCCCAGCTCCAATTCTCCCACTGCGCCATCGAGAACATCATGACCGAGGCCGCAACGCTCAACGGGCCCGAGCGCCCTCCCACCGACTTCCCCAAGAGCACGCACAGGAGGGACAGCGAAACCACGGCGAGCGCGACGTTCGCATAGAGCTCGTCCCGAACGTCCCAGCCGGAAACCGAGGCGAGAGCCAGTAGCGCCACTCTCGGCAACAGCACGCGGTGCTCGTTGTGCTGCGCCCACAGGTCCGACACGCGGAGCGTCCCGACCCGCAGCTTCTCGAGCAGCGGGACCAGCTGCCATTCGTCCCAGTACGGCAGGTTGACGGCATGCCGGTGCACGGCGGTAATGACCCCCACCACGGGCGCCAGCACACCGACGACGAAGCACGCGGTCGCCAGCGTCGACCAGAGGTGGCTCAGGCGATGGCTGACGTCGTCGCCGCCGACCGCCGGCGCCGAGACAGCCGCATCGGTGGCGGTCACCGGCTCCTCAAACAACGAAAGCGGGCGGCGTTGCAAGGCGGATCGATGCGGCGGAATTCGCTTGCCGACCGTTGGCTTTCGAGCTTTCGCTTACCGCGCTGCTTCGTAGTCGCCGTTCAGGTTGGGTGTGGCGACGACGGCGATGGCGTCGCGCCCGAGGAGCTTCTTCTTCCTCTTGCCGTCGCCGTGCGTCGGCCAGAGCGCGAGCGCCGCCTCGACGTCGCGCCGCACCTTCTCCTACTGCGCCGGCGTCATGAGGTCGTAGCCCCGGTCGATCTCGCGCGCGTTGTCCTCGACCGAGATGTTCGGCCGCGCGGTGCAAGGCGAGGCCGCGCGCGTCATATGAGCCCGGCCTTCACCTGCGTCGTGATCCACGGGATCACCTCGTCGAGGACCGTGTCGAGGGGCGTCGTCGCCTCGAAGCCGAGCCGCTGCTTCGCCTTCTCCACCGACGGCACGCGCTTCTGCACATCGTACTTGAAGGGCGCATCGGGTACGTAGCGGAACGGCCGCCCCGGACCGTGTATCTTGCGCCAGATCAGCTCGGCCAGCTCGAGGACGGTCGTCGATGTGGCCGTCGAGAGGTTGAAGTCCTCGTTCAGTGAGACGGGGTGCTCAAGGCAGATGCGGATGCCGCGCGCCAGATCGCCGCCGTAGGTGTAGTGGCGGACCTGGTTCCCCTCGCCGAGGATGTGGAGCGGGTCCTGACCCTTCAGCACCTTCTGCACCAGGTCGGGCACGACGTGGGCCATGGCGAGCTTCACGTTGCCGGAGAGGATCTCGCGATCGTTGCGGGCCCGACGCTCGCCGATGCCGACGCAGTTGAACGGCCGGCAGATCGTGAATGGCAGACCATACTGATCGTGCGCCCCCTGCGCGAAGTATTCGACCGCGAGCTTCTGGAAGCCGTAGGTCGACGCGGGCGGCGGACAGCGGCGCTCCTCGCCCTCCTCAGTGGGGTAGCGATTCGAGTTCTCGAACACCATCGACGAGGAGATCACGGTGATCTTCTGGAGCCGCGCCTCCCGATGCGCGTGGATCGCAGCGTCGAAGGCGGCCGCTGTGATACGCTCGTTCTCGGCAAGCAGGTCGTACGCGAACTCGTGGAAGTACGAGATGCCGCCGATCATCGCCGCGCCGGCAACGAGATGGTCGCAGTTGCGCAGGAGGTCGCGGAGCAACGTCGCATCCTTCGCGTCGCCGCGCACGAAGCGGTAGCGAGGGTCGCGCCGGCTCGCGTGCTCGACCTCGCCATACTTGGAGAAGTTGTCGAGGCCGATCACCTCGTAGCCGTGCGCGAGGAGCTCCTCAACCAGGTAGCCGCAGATGAAGCCCGCTGCGCCGGTCACGAGCACCTTCATCGGGCGCCGCGCCTCAGGAAGCCGAAGACGTCGATCACCGGCTTATCGATGACGAGGTCGCGGTACTCGTCGTGGCAGGCTCCGACGAAGACCATATCGGCCTCGCGGAGCGCGGTCTCGAGGGGAACGAAGTCCGGGTCGGCGATATAGGGGTCCGTGCACAGCACGCGGCGGCATTCGAGGGTGAGCACCTTGCGGAGCTTGTATGCGAGCGATGAGCGCTCGTCGTCGCTGTTGCCCTTGAACGCCATCCCGAGGATCGCCGCCGTCTTGTCGGTGAGGTCATGGTGCCGCTTCGCCGCCTCGACGAGGCTGCTCGGCAGCCCCTCATTGACCATCATCGCGGCGTGGCCGATCGCGAACGCGTTGTGGTTGAAGGCGGCGAGCTGCATCGTGTCTTTGACGAGGCACGGGCCGGCGGCGAACCCCGCCTTCGCGAAGCCCGCGAGGCGCGGATAGTCGGCAGTGACCGCCTGATGGACCCGCTCGAAGTCCGCGCCGTGGCGCTGGGCGATGAGATAGAACTGGTTCGAGATCGCGAAGGTGAGATAGCGGTAGGCGTTGGAGAAGAGCTTGGCAAGCTCCGCCTCGATGGGCGTGACCGGAAGGATCTTCACGCCGAAGGCTGCGAACAGCGCGCCGGCGCGCTCGGCCGCCGGGGGCGTGGCGCCTGCGACGATCTGCGGCAGCCGATAGAGCTCGTCGAGGGCGTGGCCCTGCGCGATGCGCTCCGGGCAGTAGGCGACGTCGATCGCAGGGCCACGTTCGCGCACGCGGCGCGCCAGCCGGTCGGTCACCCCGGGGAAGACGGTGCTGCGGAGAACGAGGAGCTGGCCGGGGCGCATGCGATCGAGCACGCGGTCGATGGCGCGGTCGAAGGTTCGGACGGCGGGATCGAGGAACTCGTCAACCGGGGTGCCGACGGTGACGATGACGACCTCGTGGTCGCGTCGGTGTCGACCAGCGTGACGCGGAGCCCAGCCCGCGCGAAGGCGATTCCAAGCGGGAGCCCGACGTGGCCGCAGCCACCGATGATCGCGATCGAGACGTTTGGCGTGGGCTTCTCCGTTTCGGAGGCGGGTTACGGCGCGCCGGTGGGGTTGTCAAGGGAGCGAATGCAAATGCGACACGACGGGTGGTCCTGCGTGTGGGGCATCCCGGAGAAGCACCACCTTCCGACAGCGGACGTTCACCGCCGGCGCACGAACACGATATGTCCCTCGGCGTGGGCCGTGGGGGGGCCGTCCGCAACCCGGCGGGCCGTGCACGCGCGGCGGCAACGGATGCGGGTCGTATCCGCGCCTCCCTCTGTTGCGACCAGCAAATCGCCGCCGCGCACGCCGGCGCTGACCAACGCCTTGCCGGGGAGCATGAGGATGCTGTCCGTGCCCGGGTGTGGGTTGTCCGGGGTGCCACGGTCCGCGAGAAACGCGGCGCCGCGCCGGTCGAAGTGAAACGGAACGAAACCCAGACTCTCGACCCCGATGTCCGCGCCGGTCGCGAGACCGGACTCCGTCACGGTTCTCGCAGTGCCTTGGGCATCTATCGCAACGAGCCGTCCGCTGTATTCGTCCGGTGCAATGAGCTGACCCCCGAAGTTGCCGAATGAGCGCGGAGCGACGGCGATCCCGCCCTCTAGGCGGGGAGCATTCTCCGCGAGGGTCCGTACGCCACCTCCGCAGTCGATCGCGTAGAGATTGGTCGCGTCCCCGACCGCCGCCGTTACCAGCAACCGGTGACCGAAGCGGCCCACCTGGTCGAATGTGATGCCGTTCGGGAACGTCGCGGGAGGCAGGGTCGCGAACGGACGCGCCTGCCCGCTCACGTCGATCGTTACGATGCCGGGCGGTACGACCTCGAGCGCGTAGACGTCGTCCCTGCGAAAGCGACAACGTGCACCCGAGCGGTGCCCGCGGCGGACAACCACGAGATACGCTTCCGTGCCGGGGTTCGTGCCGTAGCCGCCGGGCCCCCGCGCGATGTCCCGAATCGCCCCGCTCGGCCGGAACAGGTAGAGCAACCCCCCCGCGCTCGCCGTCAGCCAGCCGTCACGACGCGGGCTCCCAAGGTCGACCACGCCGGCGAGATGACGGAGGGACACCCAGTGCGCCGACGGGGGCACTGTCTGCGCGTGACAGCGCCCCCACGCCGTGAAGGCGAGAAACACACCTGCCAGCGCGGAGCAGCGACGGGTAGTGTACGAAACGCCGGTCTCGACCATCGTCCGGCTGCTGATAGCCTTCGAGAGCCTGCTCATCGAGGAGGGCTTGCTACCCTCCGACTTCACCTACATCATCGGGCGGCCGCGCCTCGTGTGATCGCGGCCGGCGCGGGGGCGGGACTGGCGCTGTCTGCGAACGCCGCCACGACCTCGCCCGCCGCTCCGTCGGCGTCGGCGACACCGACGCGCATCGCATAGGCGCCCGCCCGTGTCCCGGGATCGACGCGCACCTGCACGGGGACATCGTCGTAGCCCAGGGGAATGGAGACGCGATGGTGGCCGCGTGCGACCTGAAAGCGCACGGCGCGGTCCCAGTCGAAGTTCTCGTCAGGCGCACGGCGGAAGATCGTGACCGTGTCGTCGTGCGGCACGTCCACGTCGACGACGAGGGTGCGACGGTGCCCGGCCGGCGACGGCGCCACGAACGGCAGCACGACGAACGGGTCATCCCCGCTCGCATCGAGATGGACGACGTCGCCCTCGGTTCGCCAGGTGGCGTCGTTGACCCCGGCCACCGTGCCGCGGTCGAGAAGCGACGTGGACACCGGATCGAACGCCGCCGGGGCAGCTCCCCGCTCGAACGCGATTCCCGACAGCTCGACGAGCACCTGCTTGCGGAAGTAGTGGCGCAGCCGCTTGTCGATGCGGACCGTGATCGACCGGACCGCGAACGACGACAGCCGCTCTGCCCTGCCTGCCGTCATGAGATCGGCCAGCGCGTTCGGCTCATGCACGAGCGGCGACAGCAGGAAGCCGCTGCGCGCCATCTCCGGCACGAGTCGATAGCGCCCGATGTCCCCTGACGTCAGCTCGACGTCCAGGTACACGGGGGGGAGCCGGAAGACGAAGCCGGCGAAGCGACCGAGCAGAGACGGGCGAACGTCGATGGTCGCCCACACGGCGACCGCGCCACCTCGACCGATGGACAACCGCTGGCCGCGGCGCACCGTTTCGGTGGCGATCGGCTCGAGGCGGAGCGCCCGCGGAACCATCCGCCGGCGCAGCACGAGATACTCACCCGGCTCCCGCTCGACGTCGTACTGTTCGAGGATCGCGAGGAGCGATCGTCCCTGATCGAGCATCGGGAAGCGTTCGTCGATGCTCCAGATGTCGGCGAGCAGCGTGTCGGCCCCGTGCAGCCGGAGCGCCTCGGCGTTCAGGTCCTGCAGGTAGGAGCTCGTCGCCTGGTAGGGCTGGAAGATCGGGCGCGGCCGCCAAGAGACGTCGTGCGCGAGCAGCGCGAACTGTCCCATGGAGAGCACGTCGATCGTACCCACTCCCTCCGGCACCGCGTGCGCGCGGGCCAGCCGGCGGTTCGCTTCCTCCCAGCGCGCGCGCGACTCGGCCCAGTTCGTCGCGAGCTCACGAAGTCGCCATCCGTTCGCCCCATAGCGCGCCCGCAACCCGGCAGCCGTGAGCAGCCGCGTGTAGGCCGCGCCCTGCGGCGTCAGGAGCATGCACCGGAGGGCGGCGGCGAGCGCGAGGAAGAGGAGCCCTCGGGTCCGCCAACCAGCGCGCGGCCAGAGGGCGGCCGCGTACAACAGCGTCATTCCGATCAGACCGACCGTGGCGGTCTCGCGATGGTACATGTGGCGCGTGAAGCCGTTCTTGAAAGTCAGGAAGAGGACGGCGCCGAGACCCGCTAGATGGAGGAGCGCGCGGACGGGCGCCGCTCGGACCTCGAGCAGCCCGACGGCGACTCCGAGGATCGCAGCCGCCAGCACGAACGTCAGCGGCTCCTCCATCGGACCGGGCAGCGCCATCGCGGCGGTGTACGTCGCGACGATCGTCATTCCGCCCAGGATGAACGCCGGAAGCGCAGCGATCGCCTGCCCGGCCAGCGTCCAGAGCGCGACGACGGCCGCGACGTAGACCGCGGGGAGGGTGACCGCGGCCCGCCGCCGGCCCTCGATCAGCTCCCGCACCGCGGCGAGCAGGACGAGTCCCCCTCCGAGCAGAAGGAACGTGAGCTTGATCAGGCCGATCACCGCCAGGAGCGCGAGGTTGGCGAGGAGGAGCCCGCGCGGCCCGGCCTTCACGTCGCCGAGCGCAAGTAGGGTGAAGAGCCCACAGGTGATGAAGAGGCGGGCGTCCGGCTCCTCGAAGCAGAGGAACAGGATCGGTGCGACGGCGGGCACCATCCAGCCTCGCGTCCCTAGACGGCGCCCGAGGGCGACCAGATCGAGGGCGACGACGAGCGCGAAGCCGAGCCCGAAGAGAACCCGTAACTGCTGGAGCGAGGGATCGAAGCGCGGCACGTGCAGAAAGCCGAGCGGCCCGAACGTGAAGATGATGTCGCGTCCGAACTGGAGGCCGTGGCTGAAGGCCCAGTTGAGGGCCAGCTGATACGACGGATCCGTCGTCGGCTCCGGCATCCGCGGATCAGGCAGGCCGATGACGCGCAGGGCGAGCAGCAGTACGATTGCCTCGGCTGCCCGCCTCAAGAAAGGACGGACCGCCATTCCGCCGACCGGATCGATCGCTGTCGTGACGAGTCTCCGATCCGGAGAACCTGCGGACGCGGGGAACTCCCGGGCGGCCCGCTCCGTTCGAATCACCGGAAAGCTACATAGCGGACCCGCGCAAGCGGCGCCAACGTCCGGGCGCGCCCGCGTCGCGACGACTACTCGCTCGTAATGACGTTAACGGAAATGAGATACACGGCGCCGCCGAATCCCCCAGCTGGTCGGGGATGCGCGCCGTGCGGCGTGGAGCGTCCATTGGTTTTCTGGTAGTCGGAGTGCCACCCATCGATGACGCCGCCGAGCACGCTGCCGTACGACTGCCCCGAGGCGATGGCCCCCCCCGCGGGCACGTCGTGGGCCGCCCTCCTCGAGCAGGTCCCGGAGCGAGCGTTCGTCCTCGACGTGGGGTGCGCCACCGGGTCGTTCGCGGTCGCGCTCAAGCGCAAGGGATGCCGCGTCACCGGCGTCGAGATCAACCCGGCCGCCGCCGAGGTGGCGCGCACCCGCTGCGACGACGTCCACGTGGGCGACATCGCGCAGCTGCTCGCCCGCGGTACTTTTCCGGCAGAGGCGTTCGACGTCGTCCTGACGGCCGACGTGCTGGAGCACCTCGTGGATCCCTGGGCGCTCGTCCGCGAGCTCCGTCGCGTGCTCAAGCCCGGCGGATTCCTTCTCGCGTCCCTGCCCAACGTCACGCATGCGTCGGTTGTGCTCGAGATGTGCCGCGGCCGATTCCCCACGCAGCCCGAAGGGCTGCTCGACGCGACGCACCTGCGCTTTTTCGGGGAGGAGTCCGCGCTCTCGCTCTTCACCCAAGGGAATTACCGCGCGGCCATCGTCGCTCGCATCCGACACGATCCTCGCCACACCGAGTTCGTCACCCGCCTCGACACGGTGCCGGAGGCGGTGCTCGGGTTCCTGGACGCAGCCAATCCCAACGCTACGACCTATCAGTTCATCATCCGCGCGACGCCGGCGGAGGCCGAGTTGGACGAGCCCGCGGAGCCGCCGGCGCCAGCTCCCGCAACGATCCAGGAGGGGCTCGCGCGTGAGGCGGTAGAGCTGCGCGCGGAGCTCGGTCGGTACCACGAAGCCGCCGTTGAGCGCCATCAGCACATCGAGCAGCTGCACCAGCAGCTCTCGCGAAAGGACGCCGACATCGTCGACCTCGACCGACGGGTCCGTCGCTCGGCCGATGCGATACGCGAGCGGGACGTCCGGCTCACCGCTCAGGAGCAGGCGATCGCCGGGCTCCGTACCGACCGGGACCGCTGGGCCGACCTCCAGCGTCGCACGCGCGCCACGATCACGACCGTCGCCCCGCGGGCCGCGGTCCGCGTGCTGTACGTGACGGAGGGGTGGGACGGCTCGTATCGATATCGCTGCAAGCAAGCCGTCGAGCAGCTCCGCCGGGACGGCATCGCCGCGAATGTGATGCACGTCGACGATCCGGCTCTGCAGGGCGCTCTTCCCTCGTACTCGATCATTGTACTGTTCCGCGTCCAGTGGAGTGCGCGCCTCGAGGCGCTCGTCACCTCCGCCCGCCAGCAGCATGCGACGCTCGTGTTCGAGATCGACGATCTCATCTTCGATCCGGCGTTCGAGGCGCTGTTGCCCTTCCTCGACGACCTCCCCTTGGCCGAGCGCTTCGAGTACCGCGAGCGGTTCGTCAAGCTACGGCAGACGTTCGACGCCTGCGACTACTTCATCGGCAGCACGCCCGCGCTCGCCCGTCACGCCACGGCGCTGGGCAAGGAAGCCTTCGTCCATCCGAACCTCGTGAGCCCGGTGTACGTACGGACGGCACGGCTGCTCCGCCGCGTATCGAGGCTGCCGATCATCGCGTACGTCAGCGGATCCAACACGCACGACCGTGACCTCGTCTCCGTCGGGGACGTGCTCGCCGAGATCCTGGACGCCCGACCCAACGTCCGCCTGTTCGCCTGCGGCTTCGTCGATCTGCCGCCTGCGCTGCGTGACCTCACGGACCGGATCGCGTGGGTGCCGTATCAAGACTGGCGCGTCTACGCGTGGGCGCTCGCGCGCTGCCGCGTCGCGATCGCGCCGATGTCGGTCGTCAACGACTTCACGGACGGGAAGAGCGCCCTCAAGTTCTTCGAGGCGGGCGTGTTCGGTGTGCCGACCGTGGCGACACCGACCGAGGCCTTCCGCGCGGCGATCACCGACCGTCACGATGGCTTCCTCGCTGCCGACACGGCGGAGTGGCGCGAGAAGCTCTCCGTCGCGCTCGACGAGGAGCGCGGGCGAGAGGTCGGCGAGCGCGCCCGCGCGACCGTGCATGCCCGCTTCACTTATGCGGCACAGCGCGGTGCACTGGCCGCGCTGCTGCATCCGCTCGTCGGCCGCGCGCCGGGGCCGGTGCCTCCGCGGCTTTCGCTCGACCCCGTGCGCCGCGGCGCGCGCGGGCACGTGCCGCCGCGACGATGGGAGCGCGCGCGGCGCGAATTCGCCTTCTTCCGGGGCGCCGGATTCATCGGCGAACAGCCGCCGTCCCCGGCCGCTGCATCGCCACCGCCGGGAAACGCCATCACGCTCACGCCGCTCGCGCCTGCTCCGTTCGACGCGTGCCTCGCTCGGATCCGGCGGTACGGCGCCGGCTGGCTGAGCGAGGAACGCGACGTCGTCCGTGAGCTCGCCGGCGGTGCCGAAGGCTGGGACGCCTGGGAGCCGAACGACGACCTCCGTGGGAAGGCCTCGAACGGCACGGTGGCGTCCGGGCCCGACCCCTGGCTCGTCCGCGAGGGCCTCGCGATCGCTGCAGCGCAATTCCGCTACCTGATCGTTCGCATGCGCGCGACCACGCGGGCGCTCAGTGCCGCGGCGCAGCTCTTCTGGGCAGTCGACGACGGGCCGACGTTCACCGAGCCGGACAGCGTGCGCTGGGGGGTGGATGCAGACAGCGCATCGCGTACCTACGTCCTGGATCTACGGGGAACGGCCTGGAACTTCGCAGGCACGGTGACGGCGCTCCGGCTCGACCCCCTCGACTGCCGGGGGTCGCTCGAGGTCGAGGAGGTGCTCCTCGTCGCCGACCTGGCACAGCTCGCTCCCGGCGACCTGCGCCGGCCGCTGGCGGACCGTTATCTCCGCGGCGTCGGCATCGAATGCGGCGCGCTCCAGAAGGGCCTCCCCGTCCCGCCGGCCGCCACGGTCTTCTACATCGATCGCCTGACCCCGGAGCAGGCGCGGCTTCACTATCCGGAGCTGCGTGAACACGCGCTCGTGGCGCCGCACGTCGCTGCGGACATCCATCGATTGCCGATTCCCGACAGCGCCGTCGCGTTCTGCATCGGCAACCATCTGCTCGAGCACGCCCGCGACCCGATCGCCGCCCTCGAGGAGATGCTCCGCGTCGTACGCCCGGGCGGCCTCGTCTACGTCTCCGTGCCGGACGTCGGCAATCCGCTCGATCGCCGGCGACCGGTGACGCCCTTCGAGCACGTCCTCGCACACCACGATGGGACGCTCGACCGCGCAGCGGACGACCTCCTGCATTTCGAGGAGTACACGGCGAGCGCGCATACCGAGCTCGATGACGCCGCCCGCGCCGATCTCGTCGCGCGGTTCGTGGAGCAGGATTACAGCATCCACTTCCACACGTTCGACGAGGCGGCATTTCATCGCCTCATCGCACACGTCGGCGCATCGATCGTCGAGTTCGCGCGCAACGCCGGCCCTGAGTTCGACGAATATGTGGCGGTGCTGCGAAAGCGCGACGTGGCGGCGCACCAGACGACGCTCGCGCCGGCGGAGGGCGTCGATGTCATCGTCCCGATCCACAATGCCCGGGAGGACACCGTGCGGTGCGTGCAGGCCGTTCGACGGCACGCGCGGGGGGACTGGCGGCTCATCCTCGTGGACGACGCGAGCACCGATCCCGCGCTGGTGGCGTGGCTCGACGGCGTCGCGGCCGAGGATCTGCGGGTGCAGCTGCTGCGGAATGAGACGAACCGCGGGTTCGTGGCGTCAGCGAATCGAGGCATGCGACACGCCGCCGGGCGCGACGTGCTGCTCCTGAACAGTGACACCGCCGTCACGGAGGGGTTTCTCGAACGTCTTCACGCTGCCGCGTACGACGGGCAGCCGAGCATCGTCTCGCCGCTGTCGAACAACGCCACCATCTGTAGCGTCCCGGCATGGTGCAAGCCCAATCCGATTCCCGCCGGCTTCACGCTCGACGGGTTCGCCAGCCTCGTGGCCGAGGGAAGCCTGCAGCTCCGTCCCGATCTCGTATCGGCGCACGGGTTCTGCATGTATGTACCCGCCGCGGTGCTCGCGCGCGTCGGCCTCTTCGACGAGCAGTATTTCGGGCGCGGCTTCGGGGAGGAGAACGACTTCTGCGAGCGCGCAGTGGCGCTCGGCTTCCGCGTCCGCCTCGCGGACGACGTCTTCGTCTATCACCGCGGCAGCGCCTCCTTCGGCGACGACACGTCGGATGGACTCAAGCGCGTGAACTACCAGACGCTCGAGCGGCTTCACCCGACGTACTTCCCGCGCGTGGCCGCATTCATCCAGCGGAATCCGCTCGCCGCCGTCCATGAGAACGTTCGTCTCGCGATGCGACGCGGCGCCGCCGCTCCCGGCGGCACGCTGCTCGCGCTCCTGCATGCGTCCTTCGACGAGCCGGGCGGAGGCACCGAGCACCACGTCCGCGACCTACTTCAGGCGCTCCGCCTGCCGCGTGCGGTGGTCGCGGTCCCGGAGGCCGATGGTCTCCACCTGACCGAGATCTTGGACGGCCGCCTCGACGAGGCGCTCCGGTATCGCCTTCCGCTCGCGGAGCCGCCGTCGCGGTTCCTGTGGGAGCGACCCGACGTCGAAGAAGCCATTCGCACCATCGTGCGCCTGTTCGGCGTCCGCGCGGTTCATCTCCATCAGCTGTGCAACTGGCCGATCCGCATCTGGCGTACCTTCGCCGCGCTACGGATTCCGTTCGCCGCCACGTTCCAGGACTTCTACTGCGTCTGCCCGAACGTGAACCTCTACGACATCGAGGACGACCGGCTCTGTTGCGCCGCCGAGGACGGCGCGCGGCCGGATCCGGCGACGTGCATGCGGCATCTCTTCGCGCATTTCGGGCTTCGGGAGCCCGATGACCCGCTCGAGTTCGTCACCCGCCATCGCGCGGAGTTCGGAGACCTCCTCCGGGCGGCGGACCGGGTCATCTTTCCCTCGTTCGCCACGCGCGACCTCGTCGGCCGCTTCCACGATCTCGATCGCGTCCGCTCCGTGGTGATGCCGCACGGCTACCTCGAACCTTCGCATCGCGTGGAGCGTCGAGACCGCCGGCGGACGCTCAACGTCGCGCTGCTCGGGCAGGTCGCGTACGCGATCAAAGGGGCGCGCAGCTACCCGCCGCTCCTCGAGCGGACGCGCCATCTGCCGATCGTGTGGCACGTCTTCGGCGGAACCGACGCCTTCGGGTACGGTGATACGCTACGCCAGCTCGGGCTCGGCTCGCGCCTCGTGCTGCACGGATGGTACCGGCGCGAGGATATCTTCGAGCAGCTCGCGGCGGCGGCGATCGATCTCGTCGTCTTCCTGCCGCCGTGGCCGGAAACCTTCTCGTATGCGCTCTCCGAAGCGCTCGGCGCCGGGATTCCGGTCATCGTGTCCGACCAGGGAGCGCTCCCGGAGCGCGTGCGCGCGGACGGCGTCGGGGTGGTCGTGCGTTCGGTCGACGAGGCGGTCGCAGCACTCGAGCGTTTCGCGAACGACCGCGCGGCGCTCGAAGCACTGCAGGCGGCCGCGGCGCGCTTCCGGCATCGAACCGTCCGCGAGATGGCCGACGAGTATCGCCCGATGTACGAGGAGATGCTCGCTCGCGGGCCGGTGCCCGCGTCCGTCACGCTGCACGACCGGCGGCAGCTCTTTGCGGCCCACCGGGCGGTAGCGGCGCCGCGGTCGGTTTCGCAGGCGCAGGGGGCCGTGCTGCCGCACTACCACCGTCGCTGGTATCCGTACTACCTGCGGCTTGCCCGCCTCGTGCCGACGCGGCTGCGCAAGTGGGCGCGCGAGCAAGTGGCGCGGCGCTGGTGGCGAACGGTTCGCCGCTACGACTTCGCCAACGGCGCGGTGAAGCCGAACGACGGTCTCGAGTTCCTGGGCGGGCGCCGGCACCGCGCGGCCTTCCGCGTGCTCCACGGCGATCCGCACTTCGTCGTCGATACCGACCCGTTCAGCACGCGGAACGTCCGGGTGATCCGCTTCGAGATGCGGTACGAGGTGCGGGGCCCGCTCTTCGCACAGCTCTACTGGAGCCACCGGACCGACGAGAGCTTCTCGGAAGCGAAGAGCATCCGCATCCCGCTGAACGGGCAGGACGGCCGCTGGCACGAGTACACGGTCTTCGTCGATCAGAGCGAGCAACGCGGTCTCTGGGACGCGGAGGCGGAGATCCATCATCTGCGCTTCGACCCCGTGAACGCGCCGGGAACGATCGAGCTGCGGGCGCTCCGCCTGTGCGCCGTGGGCGACGCAGTGCACGCTGCCTGACAGCGCGGCACTACTCGTCTCGATTACTAGTTGCCGCGCGAAGCAGGCGACGTTTTTTGGTTCAACGCCGCGGCGCCGCTCGGGCGGGGCATTGGGCCGCCCGCGTGTCCGCGGTCGCCGAGCTACGGCTGGCTCTTGGGCCGACTGCGCAGCGCTTCGGTGATCTCATCGCGAATCGGCCCGAGGCCCGTCAGCACGGCGTCGCAACACGCTGGCGCGAGCCGCTTGCGATACGCCAGCCGCTGCGCGTGCGCCAGGACCCTTCCGAGCAGGCGATCGACCCGTCGTAGCCGTCGAGCCGCCCGCGGCGCAGGATCGGGCCGTCGAATGAGACGCATTGCACGTCGCAGTCGGCCCTGCACGAACCGAACGAAGCGATCGTTCGCACAGAAATGCTCCCCCGCGAACTCGCGAAGGCCGCATGTGATTTCCTCTGCCGCTCGCTCGCTGGCATCGATCACGCCGTCGCCGCAGGGTGGCAGCTCCAGGCGGAACGCGCCTCCGCCGATCGTTCCGGCGAACAGCCGCGTCGGGACAGCAGCATCGACGGCCAGGGCCCGGATATCGAAGCCATCGAGGCCGCTGCCGACCGCCGTCCAGCGACCGCCCCTGATGCTCCTGAACACGCCCCCCTTCGCCGTGCCGGCGTAGACGACAGTCGGGTCGTGCGGGTCTATCGCCAGGCTCCGAACGTCGAGCGTGGTGAGTCCCGTCGCCATCGGACGCCATTCGAGCCCCGCGTTCTGCGTCCGGAAGACACCCTGCGGCGTCCCGGCGTAGAGGATTGCCGGCGACATCGCGTCAGCCACCAACGCGCGGACCGTGCCGGGAAGCCCGACGTTGGCGGCGACCCACGTCTTCCCGCCGTCCGTGGAGCGGTGAACGCCACCGCCTCCCTCCGATCCGACGAACGCACCCATCGGGCTCCCGGGGGCGACCACGACGTTCTTCTCGGCACTGCACGCCTGGTTCGTAGGAAAGCGGGGAAAATCGTCGGTCCAGGTGCTTCCCCGGTTGCTGCTGACGGCCACGTTGCACCACGCAGACGGCTCGAGGACAACGTACAGGCGATCGGGATTCCGGCGGTCGGACGCGACGGAGCGCGCGTGGAACGGCAGCGGGAGCCTCATGAAGCCGCTTCCCCCGAAGAAGGCCGCGAAGCCCAAGCCAAAAGGACCCGCGGCATATACGCCGTCGGAGCCGTCCCCGTCGACGGCAAACCCCGTCACGCCGGCCGGGAGAAACGCCGGGGTGGTCCAGGTGGTGCCGGCGTCGGACGTGAACGATGCATCCACCAGCAAGGTCCCGGCGCGTGTCGGGTGGGCGATCATCGCGAGCACGTCGAGGCCCGAGAAGCCCTGGTTCACGGCGACCCAGGTCATCCCGCCGTCCACGCTGCGCAGCACCCCACCCTCCCGTTCCCCTCGGAACGTGCCGAGCAGGATGTGGTCGGCCGCTCCCTTCGCCAGCGCGACCGCGGCGATCGTGACACCGGAAAGCGGCGCGGGCAGGACCGTCCATGAAGCGCCCGAGTCGTCGCTGCGCACGAGCTCGGTCGCCCAAACAAATACCCCGGAAGGCGGCGGGACCCGTCGCACCGCGTAGAGAACTCCCGGCGTCGACGGATCGAACCGGACGGATTCGAAGTAGCTCTCGGAGGGATCGAGCTCGACGGGCGTCCAGCTGTCGGCTCCGTTGGTGCTCCGGTACGCGGCGTGCTCGGCCGACACCAGCGCCAACAGCGCGCCGCGGTGATGTGGGTCGGCCGCGAGCTCACGAATGACCCGGATGCTTGACGGACGGCACCCGCGCACGCAGCAGAACATGCTCACCAGGGGGCGGATGCCGGCGTCGGCGTCGTGCCAGGTGTCTCCACCGTCTCTGCTTCGCAGGAGGCTGTCCGGGAGGAGGGACCCGCTACACCCGCCCGGCACGTAGAAGAACACCGGCGGCACGACGGCGTATACCGTCGAGGCGTCGTTCGGATCGAAGAGCACCCGTGCGAGCGGCCCGCGGGACAATGACGCGTTCTCGAATGGGAGTGTCGACCACGTCATCCCGCCGTCGCGGGTTCGATATGCCCGCTGTGAGGTGACCGCGATCACCATGTTGCTGTCCGACGGATTCACCTCGAGAACGTGCACCCCGTCAGAAGGAAGCTGTGTCGGTTCCCAGCTCGAAGCAGCGGTCTTGCTGACGAAGACACCCGCATTCGTCGCGGCGTACAAACGTGGCGGACCCGATTCCCCAACGGCGAGACCGAATATCTCGATCTCGCGCCACGGCAGTCCAGCGCTAGCGCGCGCCCAGCTGTCCCCGGCATCGTCGGTCCGGAACACTCCCCCATGTGGAGTGGCAGCGAACGCCCGATTCGGGTTTGCGGGATCGATCACGAGGGCGACGACGCTTCCGCCAGAACCGATCGGGACCCACTCTCGGGTCGCAGCGACGGCAGCGATGGCGTGGAGGAGCGATATGGTCAGGGCCGTGCCCCAGAAATACCGATGGCGACCGACTTGAGCTCTCATCTCCGCCTCGCCGCGTACACCTGCCGCACAAGGGAGCTTCGCGTCAAGGGAAAAAAGCCCCGGCGCGGCCGCGGCGTTGCGACCGAGGAGCGGCTAACCGATCGCGGTCGCGCAGGCCGTCATCAGGCCCGGCGCGGCAGCCTGCCCCGTGAACGCCGCGATCACCTCGGCGGGCGGACCATCCGCCTGCACGCGCCCACCCTCGATCCAGACGACGCGGGTGCAGAGCTCCTGCACCGTCGGCAGCGCGTGGGAGACGAGCACGAACGTCACCCCAAGCTCGCGGAAGCGATTCATGCGCTCGACGCACTTCGCCTGGAACTCGACGTCGCCGACGGACAGCACCTCGTCGATCAGCAGCACGTCGGGCTCGACGTCGGTCGCGATCGAGAAGCCGAGGCGAGCCACCATGCCCGTCGAGTAGGTACGCAGCGGCGCGTCGATGAACTCCTCGAGCCCGGCGAACGCCACGATCTCGGCGAAGCGCCGCTCCATGTAGCGGCGCGAATGGCCGAGCATCGCCCCGTTCAGGAAGATGTTCTCGCGGCCCGATAATTCCGGATCGAACCCGGCGCCGAGCTCGAGCAGCGGGACCACGCGGCCCGCGGTGTTCACGGTTCCCGCGCGCGGCCGCAGCACGCGCGCGATCACCTTGAGGAGCGTCGTCTTCCCTGCCCCGTTCCGCCCGATGATGCCGAGCGACTCGCCCGCCCGGACGAGGAGCGTCACGTCGTTCAGCGCGTGAAACTCCTTCCACACGATACGGCCGCGGAGCCAGCGGATCGCGAACTCCTTGAAGGTCGGGATCCGCTCGTGCGGGATGGTGTAGCGGACGGAGACGTTGCGGACGTCGATCGCGAGGCGGTCCGGCATGGGACTACACGAGGTACGCGATACGGTCGGCCCGCCGCTCGAACACCCACCACCCCGTGCCGAGAGCCACGATCGCCACCAAACCGGCTCGCCAGAGAAGCCGGGCATCCGGCAGCACGCCCCCGTAGATGGGAACGCGAAAGATCTCGACCAGGTAGTACATCGGGTTTATGGCGATGAGCCATCGGAACCGGTTGGGCACGATGTCGAGCGGGTACACGATCGGGGTGAGGTACATCCAGCCGAGCAGCACGGCCTGATAGATCTGGACGACGTCGTTGAACTCGATACAGATGCCCGCCAGCAGGAGCGACAGTCCAAAGGCGAAGAAGACGGCGAGGAGGATGGCGACGGGCAGGAACATGACGCTCGCGCGGATCGGGTGTCCGACGACCAGCATGATCGCCGCGAGTGGCACGAGCGACAGCAGCATGTTCACGAGCCCGGAGAGCACCGTTGCGAGGACGAAGACCGCGGCCGGAACGTAGATCTTCCGGATGAGCGGCGCGTAGCCGAGCAGGCACGCCGTGGACCACGACGTGGTCTGCGCCACGAAGTTCCAGAGCACGAAGGCCGACAGGAAGTAGATCGTGAAGTGCTCGAACGAGAACCGGAAGATCTCGGCAAAGACCACGCTGAACACGATCATCATGAGCAGCGGGTTCAGCATCGTCCAGAAGAGGCCGAGCACCGAGCGCTTGTAGCGGACCTTCAGGTCGCGCTCGACGAGCACGCCGAGCAGCGTGCGATGGCGGACGATTTCGCGTGCGGACTTGAGGAGCGAGGACGGCACCGTCCGGGAGTCGGTACCAGACGAGCCCCCGGACGGCAACCGCGGGCGCGCGGGAGAACGGTCCCGCGTGGTTTTTCAGCTGCCCGAGATGCGCAGATTGTCGATCAGAACGGCGCTGCCTGTGACCTGGAATGCGAGCGTGCCGCCGTTCGGATCGCGGAGCGACGTCGAGAGCACCTGCGCGTCGTTCGCGAAGACGGTCACCGTTCGGCCCTGCAGCTCGATCCGCAGCTCGAATGACCCGGCCGCCGGCATCCCGTGCGTGGCCAACTTGCTGCGCCGGATTCGCCCGCGAGCGTGCTCCCGGAGGAGCCATCGGCCCGATGCGCCGTTGATGAGGAGCTCGCGGTAGTTCGCCGCGTCGCGATAGCCGAACAGGACGCGTAGCGCGCGACGCCCGCTCTCGAGCGTCACCTGAACCGACACGCTGCCGTCGTGGATCGCGGGCGCCGGCGGGGCGACCTTGAACCGGCGCTTGCTCCGGATGTGCAATCCGCCGTCGGCGACGACCGCCATGCCCTTGCCGGCGCGCGTCCAGCCCGAGATGTCGCCGTCGTCGAAGGTGTAGACGAAATCGCAGCCGCTCGCGCGACAGGTGTGGAAGGAGGCGACGGGTCCCGCCGACGGCTCCGTGCACGCCGGACTCTTCGCGACCGCCCGCCACGAGTACTGCGTGTCGGGCAGCACGCTGACGTCGTACGTGGCCGCGGTGACGTCCGTCGCGACGCGGGTCGCGGGCTCCGTGCCGGCGTCGAGGTAGACGTCGTAGGTGGCAGCCCCGTCGGCGGGATACCAACCGAGCGTGACCGTGCCAGGGGGCTGATCGGTGTCGGCGTTCCTGGGGCTCACGGGGATCGGCGTTCCGAGCGTCGCGCAGGTCACCGTAACCGTGGCCTGCGCGAGCGACGTCGCGCCGCCGGAGAGCGTGTAGGTCGACGTCGTGGGCGGACTCACCTCGGCGGTACCGAACGTGCCCGGAAGGGCACCGACGCCGCCGTCGATCGTGAGACCGCCGTTGCCGGGCGCACACCACGCGAGCACTGCGATCGCACCCGGTACGATCGTCCGCGGGGCGGCGGCGAAGGTCGCGAAGCTGGCCGCCGCGCTCACGTTGCCGCTCGCCTTGCCGGCGAGCCCGTTGAACGCTGCGACCGTCGCCGTGCCTCCGGTGCAGTTCCGGTAGTAGATGCCACTCGTGTTGTGGAGGGAGTTGCCAGTGTAGGTGATGGCCGAGAAGTGGGACGCGTCGCAGTCGGCTTCCCACACCTCGTACTTCGTGCCGTCGTCGGCCAGGACCGAACCCGTGATCGACCCCGTCACCGGGCCCGGCGTCGGTCCGGCGGCCCCCATGACCGCCACCGCCCCGCCGCCGACGCCGGCGCCCGTGCCCGCCGTGTTGCCGAAGAAGCGCGCGCCGGTGACGGTGAGCGTCCCCCCTTGGTCCGCGAAGAGCGCCCCGCCGATCACTCCCGCGGCGTTTCCCGCAAGCGTCGTCTGATCGATCGTCGTCGTCGAGCTCGCCACCATCGCGAGCGCGCCGCCCCAGGAGTCTGCCGTGTTCTGCAGGAACAGGCCGCGGGAGATGGTCGCCATCGTCCGGTCGACCATGATGCCGCCCCCCCGTCCCGTGGCCGCATTGCCCGTGACCAGCGCGTCGGTGAGCGTCAGCGTCGCCTGTTCGTTGGTGACCCCCGAAAAGTCGCCCTGGACGAACAGCCCCGCGCCGACGTGCGCGGTGTTTCCCCGCACCACCGTGCGCGTGAGCGCGACCGATGCCGCCGAACGCACGGACCCGGCCGAGTTCACCGACCCGGCCCAGAGGCCACCGCCGAAGCCGCCGAGCTGATCCGGCACGATGGCGTTGCCCTGGTTGTTCTCGATCACCGAGTCGACGATCTCGTACTCGGCGCGGTAGGTGCTGAGCCCACCGCCCGAGTTGGCGACGTTTCCCGCCACCCGGACCCGCTCGAGCACCGCGTGCACGTTGTCCTCGATGTGCATGCCGCCGCCCTGGGCCTCGGTGCCGGCGCCCGCGGGCACGACCACGTTGTCGGTGATGCTCGTGTCGCGGACCGTGACGACCGATCGCGGCGCCGTCCCGTGGCCCATGATCGCGATCCCGCCCGCGGCGAAGTGCGCGCGGTTTGCACGTATGGAGCAGCCGATCAGAAAGGGCGACGAGTCCGTCACGTACAGCCCCCCGCCCCAGCCGTTGACGAGGTCGTGCAGGCCGGCCTCGTTGTCGGTGAACGTGACGCGCTCGAAGATCGGCGTCCCACCGATCACGTGCACGCCCCCGCCGAATCGCGCGGCGCCGTTCGACTGGAAGGTGCAATCCGCGAAGATGACGCCCGAGGTCAGCACGAAGGCGCCGCCGCCGTCGATGTCGGCCTGGTTCCCGGTGAAGACGCAGTGCCGGAAGACGGCCGTCGCGTCGGCGACGAAGAGCCCGCCGCCGTACCCGCCGTTGCCCCCGCGTCCGCCAGTGACGGTGATGCCGTCGACCACCACATTGGCGCCGCAGTCGCGCATGCGGACCGTATCCCCGCCGCCGTCGCCGTCGACGATGACGGAGGCTGGGTTGGCGGGATCTCCGCGGAGCGTGATCGTCCGCCGGATCGAGGTGAGGTTCAGCCGCTCGTGATAATGCCCGGGCTGAATCTGGATGACGGACCCCGATGCGAGGCAGCAACCGACATGCCACTCGGCGGACGCCCGTCCGCCTCGCGATCTCGGGATCGCACCGTCTCACCGATGCCCCTCGCGGTCACGGATTCGTCGCTTCCCGAGGACGCAGCGGCGTTCGCGGCGTCATGTGCGATGAGGCATGCCGCGCCCCTTGCTGGCGTCACCGTGCCCTGACTACTCTCGACGCCTCGCATGGCCCCCGAGGCACGGCCCCTCGTCTCGATCGTCACGGTCACCTTCAACGCCGCCGAGTTCATCGCGCCGTTCTGCGCTGCCGTCGCCGCGCTCCGGTACACCCCGCTCGAAACGATCATCGTCGACAACGCGAGCCGCGACGGGACCGCGGCGCTCGTCCGTCGCGCCCTACCCACCGCGACGCTCGTCGAGACCGGACGCAACCTGGGGTTCGCGGGCGGCAGCAACGCGGGGGCTCGCCGCGCACGCGGCGACATCCTTCTCTTCTTGAACCCGGACACCCGGCCTCCGGTCGACGCCGTCGAGGCACTCGTCGATCCGGTAGCGCGCGACCCCGGCGTGGGCGCGACGGGGTGCAAGCTGGTCTTCCCCGACGGGCGCATTCAGTGCGCGGGCGGGATCGTGGGGCCAAACGGCCTCGCGCGGCAGCGCGGCTGGGGAGAGGTCGACCACGGCCAGTACGACGCGCCGATCGACGTCGATTACGTGCCGGCCGCCGCCCTCGCGGTCCGCCGCACGCTGTTCTGGGACATCGGCGGGTTCCACGAGGGCTACTTCCCCGGCTTTTACGAGGACACGGAGCTCTGCCTTCGCGTTCGCCGCCGCGGCCATCGCGTCGTGTATCTCCCAGCACCCCGCATTGTCCACCTCGAGAGCCAGTCGATGGGACGGCGGCTTCTCTACTGGCTCCACGCGAACCGCCACCGCTTCGTCGTCCGGAACCTCGACGGACTGAAACTCCGCGACGAGGTGGCGTGGTTCTACGCGGAGCACCTGCGACCCGCCGGGACGGCGCTGCTCGGGCTCCACCCGCGCCGGTTTCGCATGGAGTGCTCCCGGCTGATGGGAGCGCTCGCCGGCGAGGTCGCCGGTCTCTCGCTGGCGCGCGCCGCGAACAAGGGGCGGCACGGATGAACCGCGCCACGCATATCGCTATAACGCGCTGATGGCGACGGAACCGTCGATCGCGATCGTCGGCGGGTGCGGCCACGTGGGCCTGCCGCTCGGGATCGCCTTCACGCGGGCCGGCGCCCGGGTCACCCTGGTCGACACGGACGGCGAGCGCGTGGCGGCCGTCCGGGCCGGGAAGATGCCGTTCCTCGAGCGCGGCGCCGATCGGGCGCTGCCCGAGGCGCTCGCGACGGGGCGGCTCACGGCCGTGCCGTCGCTCGCCGCCATGCCCGAGACGGAGTTCGTCATCGTCGCAATCGGGACGCCGGTGGACGAGTTCCTCGACCCGGCGGTGCACGCGTTCGACCGCTCGATCGACCTCGTGCTCGAGCGCGTGCGCGACGGGCAGTGCCTCGTCATCGACAAGCCCGTGGTCGACGTCTTCGGGTTCCTGCGGAAGCGGCGCGCATGAAGGTGCTGGTGACGGGAGCCGCCGGCTTCATCTGCGGCTACCTGGTGGAGGAGCTGCTCGCCCGCGGACACGACGTCGTCGGCCTCGACAACTTCTCCAAGTACGGCGAGGTCGCGCAGGCGAGCCGCGACAACCCGCGCTACCGCTTCGTGTGCGGTGACGCGAAGGACGTCCCGCTGCTCAAGCAGCTCCTCGTGGACTGCGACCACCTGGTCGCAGGCGCGGCCATGATCGGCGGCATCTCGTACTTCCATCAGTTCGCCTACGACCTGCTTGCCGAGAACGAGCGCGTCACCGCCGCGACGTTCGACGCCGCGATCTGGGCGCACCGCGAGGCGCGCCTCCAGAAGATCACGGCGATCTCGTCGTCGATGGTCTTCGAGAACACGGACCGCTACCCCACCGAGGAGGGAGAGGAGCGGCGCTGCCCTCCCCCCGCGTCGACCTACGGCTTCCAGAAGCTCGCCGTCGAGTACTTCGCGCAGGGCGCGCACGAGCAGTACGGCCTCCCGTACACGATCGCGCGGCCGTTCAACTGCGTCGGCATCGGCGAGCGGCGCGCGCGCTCGGATCACGAGGTGCTGTCGGGGAACGTCAAGCTCGCGATGAGCCACGTCGTCCCCGACCTCGTGCAGAAGGTGCTGAAGGGCCAGGACCCGCTCCACATCCTCGGCGACGGCGGGCAGGTCCGCCATTACACCTACGGCGGCGACGT
This sequence comes from Deltaproteobacteria bacterium, assembly GCA_005879585.1. GTDB lineage: Bacteria > Desulfobacterota > Binatia > DP-6 > DP-6 > DP-3. The sequence goes on from VBKG01000163.1 coordinate 24,473, forward strand.
CGCGCGCGGCATCCGGCTCTGCGTCGAGCACCCGGCGGCGCTGAACGAGGACTTCAACATCTCGACGCACACGTCGACGACCGTGCTCGAGCTCGCCGAGCTCGTGTGGCGGAAGACCCGCGGCGCGGGTACGCCGTTCCGCCACGTCTCGGACCCGCCGTTCCAGTACGACGTCCGCCGGCGCGTCCCGTCGGTGGAAAAGGCGAAGCGGCTCCTCGGTTTCGAGGCGACCACGCCGCTCGACACGATCCTCGACGAGGTGATCCCGTGGATCGAGCGGCAGGTCGAGGCTGGCCTCATCTGATGGCCCGACGCCTCCGACTCCTCTGGATCACGCCGAACCTGCCGCGTCTCGGCATCGCGGCGGCGCGCGAGCGCTGGTGGGCGCTCCTCGCGCGGCTCACCATCCGGCACGACGTTACGCTGCTCGCCTTCGTCGACCCCGAGGATATCGGGGCCGAGGCGGCGCTCCCGCCAGGG
>VBKG01000164.1 GCA_005879585.1 Deltaproteobacteria bacterium
AGACCGCCATGACCGCGGCGCACCTCCGCCCGTTCCGGCAGGTGGACCGCACGTGTCCGTACCTGACGCTGCCCGGCACGTGGGCGGAGCTCGAGCAGCGCCTCACCCACAACTTCCGCCGGAACCACCGGAAGAAGCGCCGGCGGCTCGGCGCCACGCTGGTCCACTGGGACGAGAGCCAGAGCGTGCAGGCGGCGCTCACGACGCTCGCGTCGCTGCACCAGGGCCGCATGGAGACGTCGGGCCGGGGCGGCAACTTCCGGAAGCCCGATTACCTCGCGTTCCACCAGCGCTTCGCCGAGCGCGCCGCGAGGCGGGGATGGCTCTACCTCGCTTTCCTCCAGAAGGACGGGCGCGCGATCGCGGGTCGCTACGGCTTCGTCTACCGCGGCACGTACTACGCCTACCAGTCCGGCTTCGACCCGACGGCCGGCGACGATTCGCCCGGCGAGGTGATGCTCGGGATGGTCATCGAGGACCTGATCCGGCGCGGCGTGAGCGAGTTCAACTTCCTCCGCGGCCCGCAGCCGCACAAGTTCCACTGGACGGACCGGAGCCGCGAGACGGTCCGCGTCGAGGGCTGGCGGCACACCGCCCTCGGACCGACGCTCGCCGGGCTCGACCGCCTCGCCGCCATCGGGCGTCGCGTCCGCCGTCGGTGGGCGGGCATGACCCCCGCCCCGCGGGCCGCGAACGAGCGCGCCGCCCTCGTCGCACGCCCCGCCGACGCCTGACCGGCGGTCAGCCGAGCCCCGTCATCCCGGCGCTCACCTGCCACAGCCGTCGCGCGGTCGCCACGTCGTAGGACGCGCGCGACGAGCGGGCTTCGCGGCAGTTCACGAAGTAGCGGCCGCTGATCCCGTCGACCGCCGGCGACGCCGCGAGGTGGATGGACGTCGCCGCCCCCTGCTCCGGTGTGCGAAAGAACGGCTTCAGCGCGCGGGCGATGAGCTTCGCCACCGGCCCGTTGTTGTGGCCGAGCGCGGTCGCGACCGCACCCGGATGCAGGCAGTTCGCGGTCACCGCCGTCCCCTCGAGCCGCCGCGCGAGCTCGTAGGTGAACAGCACGTTGGCCAGCTTCGACTGCGCGTACACCGCCATGCCCCGGTACCGGCGCCGCCGGCCGAGGTCCTCGAACTCGATGCGCCCCCAGCGATGGGCGTCCGAGGCGACGTTCACGATGCGCGAAGGGCTGCCGTCGCGCAGCCGGCCGAGGAGCAGATGCGTCAGGAGAAAGGGCGCCAGGTGGTTCACCGCGAACACGGTCTCGATGCCGTCGGTGGTCTCGGTGTACCGGAGGTTCACCACACCGGCGTTGTTCACGAGCACGTGGAGCGCGGGATACGCGGCCATGAGCGCGCCCGCCAGCTCGCGGACGGCGGCCTGCGACGAGAGGTCCGCGACGAAGAGCGCCACGCGGTCGTGGCCGCTCGCCGCGGCGACCTCCGCAACGAGGTCGTCACCGCGGGCCCGATCGCGGCAGACGAGGACCAGCGTCGCCCCGAGCCGCGCGAGCGCATGCGTGGTGGCCCGGCCGATCCCCGAGCTGGCGCCCGTCACGACACAGACCCGGCCCGCGAGCGCGTCCGCTCTCACGCGCGCTCCTTGCCGCGGAATGGGGCCGCTTGTCGACGTCCCTGCTTGACATTGCCACCGACCGTCCGGAATAGTGCAACCGACCGATCGGTCGGTCACCATGCCCGCGTCCACTGCCGCCTCGGCCGAGCACACCTCGCGCGACAAGATCCTCGACGCCGCCGAGGCGCTGTTCGCCAAGCGTGGCTATGCCGCCGTCGGGCTCCGCGAGCTGGCGGAGCTCGTCGGGCTCGGCAAGTCGTCGCTCTTCCACCACTTCCGGAACAAGGCGCAGCTCTACGCGGCGGTGACGGCGCGCATCCTGGTAAGCATCGAGGCGCGGCTCGTGCGCTCGCTCGCCACGGGGGGCGACCCGGTCGTCCGCCTCGAGCGCTGGCTCGACGACCTGATCGACCTCCTCACCGAGAACCCGACGTATGCCCGCGTGCTGCTGCGCTCGCTCTTCGAGGACGACGACCTGCCGGGCGACCTTCCCGAGGAGATCGAGGGCCACCGGGCGATCGCGGACATGATGGCCGCCGTCGGCGGGCTCCTGCGCGAGGGGATGGGCGCGGGCCTCTTCCGCGCGGTGCACGTGAACCACTTCCTGCTGACGCTCGTCGGCATCATCGTGTTCCCCTTCGCGTCGGGCGAGTTCGGCGCGGAGGTCCTGGGCAAAGATCTGTTCGACGCAACGGAGGTCCGGCGGCGGAAGCGCGAGGTGCGCGCGCTCCTGCGCTCCGGGCTGGTCGCGTCGCGCTGAGGGAGGACGCATGGAGAAGATCCTGGCCGAGTACCGCCGGCAGCTCGGAGACTTCGAGGTCGTCGACATCGACGAGGACCGCATCGCGGCGCTCCGGCGCGAGCTCGACGTCAACGTGCCCGTCGACCTCCACTGGACGTGGACCTACGCGAGCGAGGTCGAGGAGCTGCGCGCGCTCTACGAGCGAGGGAAGAAGGGCCAGTGGAACGCCGAGGCGGACATCGACTGGTCGATACCCTTCCCGCGCGACGAGTGGTTCCTGCCGCGCGAGGGCATCCAGATCCTTCCCTCGGTGCTCACCATGATGGGCGCCGACGAGGCGACGTGCCGCGAGGCGGCGTTCGACGAGTTCGCCCACACGCTCTCCCAGCTCCTCCACGGCGAGCAGGCAGCGCTCCAGCTCTGCGGACAGCTGACGAACGCCTGCCCCACCATGGACGCCAAGTTCTACGCCGCGTCGCAGGTGATCGACGAGGCGCGCCACGTGGAGGTCTTCGCCAAGTTCCTCGAGCGGAAGGTGGGCACCATCTACCCGATCGGCGGCACCTTGAAGGTGCTGCTCGACCGGCTGCTGTCGGCGCCCACCTGGAAGACGAAGACCCTCGGCATGCAGTGCCTGTTCGAGGGCATGGCGGTCGGCATCTTCGACATCATCCAGAAGGGCTCGACCAATTCCCTCCTCTCCGACGTCATCCGCCGGGTGAAGCAGGACGAGGCGCGCCACGCCGCGTTCGGCATCCTGACGATGCGGCGGACGGTACGCGAGGCGACGCCGGACGAGCTCGTCGAGATGGAGGACTTCTCGTTCGGACTGCTGGAGGCGCTCAACGCCAATCAGCAGCTCGACATGCTGCACGACCTCTGCCCGAAGTACGGGCTCGACGCCGACAACGTCGTCGCCATGCTGCTCGCGCAGCCCGAGTGGGCGCGGTTCAACAGCGACGTCTTCATGCACACCGTGGTGCCGAACCTCGCACGCCTCGGGCTCATCACGGAGCGCACCGAGTCGCGCTATCGGGCCTGCGGCATCCTCTGGGGCGACCGCTTCGGGTCAGGCACCGACGCCGACGTCCAGTCGAGCCTCGCGAGCAGCTGACGACGCCGGGGACTACTTCCGTATCTTCTTGTGGAACGACCGCTCGGTCCGACCGCTCGCGGCCTCGGCGCGCTGCGCCGCCGCTTCCGCGCGGCTCGCCGCCGTCTCCGCCCGCCGTGCGGCGTCCTCTGCCCGGCTGACCGCCGGCTCATCCGTGGCTTCGGACTTCTTGGCGCAGCCGCTCGACAGCGCACCGGCCAGCATCAGGCTCGCTGCAAGAAAACCGACCGATCGTACACGCATCCGGTGTCCCTCCTTCCGGCGCCCGTCGTGGGCGCGCGTCACGCGGGACGTTTGGCACAGCCCGCCGGCGCTTGGCAATCCAGCGAGCTGGCGAGCTTCATCCCCTATGACGGGCGGCCCGGACCCCCGGATGAGACCCGGAACGGCATGCCGGCCGAGCTCCGGAGCGCTGCTTTCACGCGCGCATCGTCCACCCCGCCGTTGAGCCCCTGCCGCGTGAGCACGGCGAGGGTGCGGCGGTAGGACGGACCGCCATAGCGGTACACGTCCCGGTGCACCTCGACGTACACCTCGCCGTGGCGCCGTCCGACCTTGACGGGCTGATAGGTGAACTCGACGCGCGTCCCGACTGGCGGCAGCGGGAAGAGGTGCTCCATGTCCTCCGGGTAGAGCCGCACGCAGCCGTGCGTCACCTGCATGCCGATGCCCCAGGGTATGTCCGTGCCGTGGATGCTGAACGGCGGCAGCGACAGCTCCATGCGGTACTTGCCGAGGGGATTCTCCGGGTCGCCGCCCGCGATCGAGTGGCGCGCGTCGCCGTACTCGCGGATGTGCTCCTGGCGGATCGATTCCGGGATGACCCAGCGCGGGTTCACGGTCTTCCGGCGGATGTGGAACTGGCCGCGCGGCGTCCGCCAGCTCTCGCGGCCGATGCCGACGGGGAACGTCTCGACGAGGCGCGACTTCGGATCGTCGGGCGCATGGCGGTAGAAGTAGAGGCGCATCTCGGGCACGTTCACGACGATGCCGTCGTAGGTGCAGCAGGGAAGGATCCACTCCGTCGGCAGGACGAGATCCTTGCCGACGGGCGGAATCAGCGGGTCGATCCCCGGGTTGGCCTCCACCAGCTCGCCGTAGCCGAGGTCGTAGTAGCGCGCGATCTCGAAGAAGGTCTCGCCAGGACGCACGCGATGCGTCCCGAGCCGGCCGATGACCGTCGTATCGGCGCCGACGGCGATGCGGTGACCGGCGATCGGCTTCCGCGCGAACGCGGACTCCTCGAACGCCGGTGGCCCGGTGAGGCGTGACTGCATCCAGTGGACGCCGCTGTGGACGCCGCTGCAGCCTGCGCAGACGAGCGCGACGCCTACGCCGATCGTGCCCCACACCCGCATCGCCTACCGCCTTCCCCTGCGCCGGCTGCCCCGCCGGTACCGCGCCTCGCCCTCGACGGGCGCCGCGCTCGACGCCCCGAGCACCTCGATCCGGACGCGCGCCGTGCCCGTGCCGATCATGCCGAGCCGGCGCGCGGCGGCGCGCGACACGTCGATCACGCGCCCGCGCGCGAACGGCCCCCGGTCGTTGATGCGCACGCGGACCGACTTGCCGTTGGCGAGGTTCGTGACCAGCACCCTCGTCCCGAGCGGCAGCGAGCGATGCGCGGCCGTGAGCTGCGTCTGATCGTAACGCTCGCCATTGGCGGTGGAGCGGCCGGGAAGGTCGTACCAGGACGCAAGCCCGACCTGCACGCGGCCAGGCGCCGATTCTCGCCGGAAGAGCGAGCACCCCATCTCCCCGACCGAGAGCGCACACAACGTCACGACCGCCGGCCGCCACATCCCCTTCGGGTCTATGATCGACGACGCGGCGGTGTCAAACGGTTCGCTCACATGCCCTGCACGCGCTCCGGCCGTATTTTGTACATCACGCGGACTTCGCCCGGCTGGCGAAACGGGTAGCGGTCCTTGCCGAGGTACTTCTTCGCGAGCGCGTCGATATGGGCGTCGGCACCCTCCTCCGTCGCCTCGACGACGCGGCCACGGATCTGGACGTAGCGATAGGGGTTGTCCGGATCCTGGATCGCCAGCGCGACGCGCGGATTACGCGCGAGGTTCCTCACCTTCACCCGCCCCTTGGCGGTGTTGAACCGGACGTGGGTGCCGTCGTAGTCGACCCAGACCGGCGTCACTTGCGGCGCGCCTTCCGGTCCGACGGTGGCGACGTGCGCGAACGCCTTCTTCTGAAAGAGATCCTTGTAGGCGTCGAGCGTGGCGGCTGCCATCGGCATCCCTCCTCGACTCGGCTCTACCAGCGCGGCGGCCGCGTCGAAACCACGTCTTCGGGCGAGGGATGTGGTACGCTGCCGCCGTGGCGGAGCCCGAGGACCCCGTCGTCGTTCCCATCGAAGACGCCCTCGACCTGCATGCGTTCCGCCCCGCCGAGATCCCGTCCGTCGTCGAGTCCTACCTCGAGGCGGCCCGCGAGGCCGGCTTCACCGAGGTCCGGCTGATCCACGGCAAAGGGCGCGGCGTGCAGCGCGCCCAGGTGCATCGCGTGCTCGCGGCGAGCCCACACGTCGATCGTTTCGGCGACGCGCCGCCCGAGCGCGGCGGCTGGGGCGCGTCGGTGGCATGGCTGAAGCCCCGCGCGTGAGCGCCGATGCGCGACCCGAGACCTTGTCTCGGGTCGGCCGGACCGCGAGCATGCCGCCCGGAAACAGAGGCGCGCGCCGTGCGGCGGCCGGCAGAGCCGGCGCCGCAAACGTTCCGGAACAGCGAGGGCAACGCGACGAACGGTGCATTCGCACGGATCCTCTCCGCGTCGGACGTGCCTGCTTGCCGCGCCGGCTCCGCCGGCCGCGGCACGGCGGGGGCGCGACCCACCGACACCACATGCTAGCGTCCGAAATCCGAGCCGAGACGAAGTCTCGGCTCGCTAAATCACCCGCTCCCGCCCCTGCCAGTACGGATCACGAAGCTTCCGTTTGTAGAGCTTGCCGTTCGGGTCGCGCGGCATGGCGGCGACGAAGTCGACGGAGCGGGGGCACTTGTACTTCGCGAGCCGCGCCGTGCAGAACTCGAGCAGCTCCGTCGCGAGCGCGGCGCCCGTCGCCGCGTCGGGCGCGGGCTCGATCACCGCCTTCACCTGCTCGCCCCAGTCGTCGTCGGGGATGCCGAAGACGGCGGCGTCGGCGACGGCGGGATGCGTCAGCAGAACCGACTCCACCTCGGCCGGGTAGATGTTCACCCCGCCCGAGATGATCATGTCGGTCTTCCGATCGCAGAGGAAGAGATAGCCGTCCTCGTCGAGGTATCCGACGTCGCCGACGGTGAAGAAGCCGTCACGACGGTTCGCCGCGGTCTTCGAGCGATCGCCGTGATACTCGAAGTCCTGTGCGCCGAGCGCCATGTACACGGTGCCCGGCTGCTGCGGCGGACAGGCGTTGCCCGCGTCGTCGAGGACGCGGATCTCGGAGCCGGGCCACGCGCGGCCGACGGTGCCCGGATGGCGGAGCCACTCGTCGGGCGTGACGAGCGTGCCGCCGCCCTCGCTCGCCGCGTAGTACTCGTAGATCACGGGGCCCCACCACGCGAGCATCCGCCGCTTCACGTCCACGGGGCAGGGCGCGGCGGCGTGGATCACGTGGCGGAGCGAGGACACGTCGAAGCGGGCCTTCACGGCGTCCGGCAGCGCGAGCAACCGGTGAAACTGCGTCGGCACCATGTGCGTCGTCGTGACGCGATACTGCGCGATGCACTCGAGGCAGCGCTCAGGTGTCCAGCGGTCCATGAGGACGACCGTGTGGCCGAAGTGCAGCGAGCTCGTCGTGAACAGCAGAACGGCGGTGTGGTAGAGCGGCGAGCCGGTCAGGTGCACGTTGTCGGCGCGCGGCGCGATGCCGAACATCGCGAGGAACATGCCGTAGAGCGACGCGACGGCATCGGGATCGAACGGCGCGAGGCGGCGGCGCACGCCCTTCGGGCGGCCGGTCGTCCCCGACGTGTAGTTCATGACCTGCCCGGCGATCCGCTCGGCGGGCACCGTCTCGGGCTGCCCGTCGAGCAGCTCCGTGTAGGCGCGGAAGCCGGGCATGCGCCCGACCGCGAAGCGAGCCGCCGCCGGGAAGTCGATCTCGTCGACCGCGGCGCGGCATGCGGGTGCGAACGGCTCCGCCCCGACGAACACCTTGGCGCCGGAGTCGGCGAGGATGTACGCGACCTCGCCGCCGGTCAGGTGATGGTTGATCGGCGTCAGGTACCAGCCGGCCTGCGCCGCGGCGAGGTAGAGCTCGACCATCGGCGCGCCGTTCGGCAGCACCGTCGCGAGGCAGTCGCCGGGACCGAGGCCGAGCGCGCGAAGACCGTGCACCAGGCGGTTCGCCCGCGCGAGGAGCTCGCCCGCGCGAAGCGCCCCGCTCTCGGGGTCGACGAGCGCGATGCGTTCAGGGTCCTGTGTCGCGAGATTCCAGAAGCCGAAGTCGGCCATCGGCGCGACGCCCTAACACAGGTGACGGCCGGCGCTCCACCGCCGTCAGAGCGTCGAGGGGGCGGCGAGCGCGATGCCCGTCTCGCGGCCCCGCAGGCTCGGGGTGCGCGCCAGCGAGCCGTCGCAGTGGGCCGCCGCCGCCGGACGGACGGCGACGTCAGTCCCGCGGACAGAGGCGGAGCGCGGCGGCGGCGCCGCGGCGGCCACGTGCACCTGGGCCGCGGCGGGACGCGGCGCGCAGGCGACCGTGCGTTCGTTCAGCCGCACGACGGCGTGGAAGTGCGGCACGTAGTCGCGGCTCTTCCGCGGCAGGCGTCCGCTCGCCGCAAGGTCCCAGAACGACGCGTGCGGGGTGCGCGCCAGGGCGCGGTCGATCCGACCCTCGCCCGCATTGTACGCCGCGATCGCGAGCGGCCAGTCGCCGTAGTGCCGGTGGAGGAAGCGAAGGTAGCGCACCGCCGCGCGCGTCGAGCGCGCGGGGTCGGTCCGGTCGTCGCGCTGCGGGTTGACGACCAGGCCGAAGCGCCGCGCCGTCGCGGCGCGGAGCTGCCAGAGGCCGAGCTCGCCGAATCGGCCGCGCGCCTGCGGCTCGAACCCACTTTCGATCGCCGGGAGCAGCGCCAGCGATGGCGGCAGCCCGGCATCGGTCACGAGCTGGCGGAGCTCCGGCAGGTAGCGCGCGCCGCGGGCCATGGTCTCGCGCGTGTCCTGGGCGAAGTCCCGCCGCATCCGTCGCTCCCAGGAGTGCACGAGCGGCTGATCGACGCACGCCAGCGCCGAACTCACGGGCCGAGGCGCACGCGCGACATCCAGCGACGGACGCATCCGCGGCGCTGGATTCGGGCTCCAATCGACGGCGCGACGGACCGGGGCGCAGCCCACGACCACGAGCCCGAGCCCGAGCAGCACGAAAGTGAACCGCATGCCGGCAAAAGCAAGCTGCCTGCCGCGGACCCCCTCGAGCGCCGTGCGCGACGCCATTCGTCGACGCCGGATGCGGCTCCCAAGCCCGCGGCGGGCACAGCCGCAGGACAGTTCCCGTCAGCCCGCCATGGCGCTCGCTTCGGGGTCGCGCTGGCGTGCGCCGATCCGGCGACGCCCGCGCCCAGAACTGAACGACCGCGCGAAGAAAGCTCGCGATGACGAGGGTTTCGTCGCCGCGAACACACGAAGATTCTGCTGCGCTATGTTGGTCCGGGCTTTGCTCTGCCCCGCCCGCTCATGCGAATACGCTCTCGTCGATTCGGAGTCGCCGTCGCCGCAGTGTCGCTGACTGCGGTGCTGTGCGCACCCGCGGCATCCTCCGCGGCGCTGTGCTGGCGTGCATGCGCCGACTCGATCGCCGCGTGCATCGCGACGCAGGGCTTTCGTTCGGAGTGCAAGCGCCAGACGGTGATGCGCTGCCGTCGCGAGGGCACCGGCGTCTGCGCCTCGGGCGCCGCCATCGTGACCGTTCTGTGGCCGCCGACGTCCGTCACCGCGAGCGCGACCGCCGCCGACACGGTCCGGCTGACCTGGGTCGACGGCGGCCTCGACGCCGGGTTCTCGGTCGAGCGGAGCGTCGACGGGGCGACCTTCGGCGTCGTCGGCACCACGGCGCGCAACGCCACCGCCTTCACCGACGGCGGCCTCGCGAGCGGCACGCTGTACTACTACCGCGTGCGGGCGCTCGGTCCGCGCGGCACGGCTTCCGACTATTCGAGCGTCGTCTCGGCCCTCACGTCCGGTCCGGACAGCGCCGCGCCGTCGACGCCGGGCGGCCTCACTGCCTCCGGCTCGCGTTGCGGCGCGGTCGACCTCGCCTGGGCCGCCGCGACCGACACCGGCTGGGGCGTCATGGCGTATAACGTCTACCGCGACGGCTCCTATCTCGCGCGCGTCATGGCGCCTGCTACCACGGCCGCGGACACGAACGTCGCGCCGTCCACGCCCTACAGCTACGCCGTCTCGGCGGTCGATCATGCCGGCAACGAGTCGTCGCCGAGTATCGCCTTCGCCGTGCGGACGGCCCTCTGCCGCGTGGCGACGACGTCGACCAGCAGCACGATCACCACCACCACGACGACGACGTCGTCGACGACGCTGCCCCGCGACACGACGGCGCCCTCGATCCCGACCGCGCTCTCGGCTTCGGCGACCAGCTGCAATCAGGTGAGCCTCGCCTGGAACCCCGCCACCGACACCGGCGGCTCCGGGCTGAGGGGCTACAACCTCTATCGCGGCTCGGCGTTCGTGAAGCAGATCGTCGCGCCCGCAACGTCGACGACGGACACGGGATTGGCCGCCACGACCGTCTACTCCTACACGGTCTCGGCGGTCGACAACGCGGGCAACGAGTCGCTGCGCAGCAGCGCGGCGACCACGAACACGCCGGCCTGTCCTGACACCACTCCGCCGTCGGTGCCCATCGGCCTTTCCGCCACGGCGTCGGGCTGCAGCCAGGTCAACGTCGGCTGGGCTGCGTCGAGCGACACGGGCGGGTCCGGTCTCAGGGGATACAACGTCTACCGCAACGGCGGCTTCCTCACCCAGGTGCTGGCGCCCGCGACGTCGCTCGCCGACCAGGGGCGGAGCGCGTCGACGGCGTACTCCTATACCGTCACGGCGGTCGACAACGCCGGCAACCAGTCGGCGCCGAGCGCCGCGGTCGGCGCCACGACGCTCGCCTGCGCGCTGAACCCGGTGCTCGAGGGATTCGTGCCGGCCGTCGGAACGGCGCGCGACGTCACCGTGGATCCGGGGACGGGCCTCGCCTACGTCGCCTCCTCGGAGTTCGGCCTCACCGTCGTCAACGTGGCGAACGCGGCCGCGCCGGCCGTGCTCGGCGCCGCAAGCCCGCCCTTCTACGGTGACCACGTGGCGGTGAGCGGCTCGCTCGCCGTCGTGACCGGCAACAGCTTCGGCTTGAAGATCGTCGACGTGAGCGTGTCGTCGGCGCCCCGAACGATCGGTTCGCTGAGCGGCACGATGCGCGGGGCCGCGGTCGCGGGGCGGTTCGCCTACGCGCTGAACGTCGTGCCGGGCAACCCGTCGCACACGGACCTCGTCGTCATCGATCTCCTCACGCCTGCCGCGCCGGCCGTCGTCGGGCGCGTCACGCTCGGCATCGACGGCGCCGCGCTCAGGCTCGCGGGGACGCTCGCCTACGTCGCGGCGGGCACCGCCGGGCTCCAGGTGGTCGACGTGAGCAACCCCGTCGCCCCGACCATCATCGGCGCGCTCGACACGCCGGGAACGGCGACCGGGGTCGCCGTCACGAACGGGCGCGCCTACGTCGCCGACGACACAGCGATCGAAGTCATGGACGTGACGAACCCGCGGAGCCCGGTGATCCTCGGCGCGCTGGCGATCCGGGCGCGCGCCGTGACCGCCGTCGGCACGCGGCTCTACGTCCTCGACGGCGGGCCGCAGCTCGCGGTCGTCGACGTGAGCTCGCCGTTTGCGCCGGCGCTGCTCGGCACCGCGAACGCCCTCGGCGCGCAATCCCTCGACGCGGCGGGCAGCATCGTGTTCCTCGCGAGCGCGCAGGTCGACAGCCGGCTGAACACGGCCGGGCTCTACGTGATCGACGCCTCCACGCCGAGCGCGCCCCGGCTCATCGCCAACAGCTGGGGCGGCTTCGACGCGTGGGGCGTGTCGGTCTCCGGCTCGCTCGCCGTCGCGGCGGGCAACACCTACGGCATGCGGGTCGTCGACGTGAGCGCGCCCACGTCGCCGCGGACGGTGGGCGCCATCTCGGGCATCATCCGCGACGTGGCGATCGCGGGCCAGTATGCGTACGCGCTGAACCTGATCGCCGGGAACCCCGGTCACACGGACCTGGTCGTCGTCGACCTGCGGGTGCTGGCAACGCCCACCGTCGTGAGCCGGACGACGCTCGGCGGCGGCCTGAGCCTCCGCATGTCGGGCACGCTCCTCTACGTCGCCGCCGAGGGCGCCGGCCTGCAGATCGTCGACGTGCGGAATCCGTTCCTGCCCGCCATCGTCGGCACCGTCGATACGCCCGGGACGGCAACCGCCGTCGCGCTGGGGAACGGCCGCGCGTACGTGGCCGACACCACCGCGCTCCAGGTGATCGACGTCGCGAACCCGGCTCGGCCGGTGATCGTCGGGGCGCTCGCGACGCGCTCCACGGCCGTCGCCGTGGCCGGCACCCGCGCCTACGTCCTCGACGGCGGCCTGCAGCTGAAGATCGTCGACGTGAGCAACGCGACGGCGCCGGCGCTCCTGAGCGCCACGCGCGGCTTCGGGGCCCAGGGCATCGACGTGGCCGGAACGCTCGCCTTCCTGGCGACGCCGGCGCCGAACCACGACCCGGCGGCCGGGCTCTACGTCGTCGACGTCTCGAACGCGGCGCAGCCGCAGCTCGTGCGCCAGGTCATCGTGCCCGGCCTCGTCCACACGGTGACCACCGCCAACGGGCTCGTGTACGTCGGCGACGGTGCGGCGACCGTCGACGTCGTCGCGCTCGTGCCGTAGGAGGCGGCCCCGCGGCAGCCGCGGTCTACGGACACGGCTTGTTGTTGATCTCCGGGTGGATCTGGAGATTCCCCCGCGTCGCAATGCCGCCGTCGTCGACGTCGGGCGGCACCGGAGCGTTGATGTCCTCGTCGAGGCTCGCGCCGCAGCTGATGGCCTGCCGTAGATCCAGGTTGCTCGGGCTGTCCACGGCGCCGTCGAGGATCCAGATCCGCATCCGGTAGTGGTCCGGCGGCGGCGTGCCGTTCGTGCCCCCGGGCTCGCTGCGGTCCTCCACGTCGACGCGGAACGCGACGTCGAGGTCTCGCCGGCCGCTGGTCATCGTGTACTTGCCGAGGCCGGTGAAGCAGATCTTGTTCGCCGGCGCGCGCGGCGGCTCGGGGCCGCAGATGCGGTCGCCGGGGTTGCAGAGGTTGCCCACCTGCCCCGGGGAGGTCGGGTTCTCGTCACACGGCAGGCACCCGCACATCAGGCTGTCGAAGCTCTTCGAATGGAAATTCCCGCTCCGCGTGTGTCGCACGTGCGTCCAGTTGCCGTGGATGCACGGCGTGGACGGGCTGAAGGCCGTGACGAAACCGACGGGCGCGCCGACCTGACCGCCATGCGTCCCGTAGTCGACGTCCGGGTTGGTGTCCGCGATGCGCCCGCCACCCGTCACGCGACACCCGCCGACGGAGTTCGTCGTCGTCGTGGTGGACGTCGTCGTCGTGGTCGTCGTCTGCACGATCGACGTGGTGGTCGTCGTGGTGGTGGGCGTCTCGGTGGTAGTCGTCGTCGTGGTGGTCGGCGTGGTCGTGGTGGTCGTCGTCGTGGTCGGCGTGGTGGTCGTGGTCGTCGTCGTGGTCGGCGTCGTGGTGGTGGTGGTCGGCGTGGTCGTGGTCGTCGTCACGCAGACCATGTGGCGCTGGTCGCATTGCCCGTTGGGGTCGCAGCCGGCCGTCGTGCAGGGGTCGTTGTCGGTGTCGGGACACGGGGTGCTGTTCGGCTTCGGCGTGTTGCTGCAGGCGCCGGTGTCCTGGTTGCACACGGAGTCCACACACACCGTCGACGGACAGTCGCAGAGCGGGATCGAGCTCGACTGCTGGCCCCCCGACGTGAGCCCGTTGTCGCAGCTCGCGTCGTTCTGCGACGTCTCGTAGCCCGTCGTCTCCTGGATCTGGCCCGGCGTGCTGTCGATGCTCGGCGCGAGCACCTTCACGTCGAACTGGAGGGCGCAGAAGGCTGGCCGGTTGGCGGCGATCACGAGCGGAACGTTCGGTGTGAAGACCACTTCGTTCGGTGAGTCACTGACTGCGTGGCTGGTCGCCCACGTGACACCGCACGTCGTCGTGATCGTCGAGTCCCCTTCGTACTCGACGATGGCGCCTTCGTCCGTGCACGGAATGCCGAGCGTGAAGTCCGCGTTGCAGTCGAGGTCGAATCGCAGGCGGTTGAGCGTGAACGTCCCCGTCGAGCTGCTGCCGTTCTGGATGCTGCCGGTGCCGATGGTCAGCTCGACCCGCACGACGTCGCCGGGCTTGGCGAAGTTGGGACCGCCCACGTAGTCGATGGTCAGGAGCCCGTTGCACGTCCTGGCAGCCAGGCCGGGCGACGGCGCACCGGCGACGAGGCCCACCACGGCGGCTGCCGACAGTGTCCTGGCGAAGAGCTTCACGATCCCGCGCATCTCAGCCTCTCCTTCGGGCAGCGAGTCGCAACCCGCTGCGCGTGCTCCCGGCGGCGTGTACTTCCACCACTCGGCTGGGTCAAGCACTTTTTGAAGTTTTTTCGCTCATTTTCCGCGTAGCCAGTCGATCCATCCGTGAATTCCGCCGCGCGTCTCGGTTTTTCGTACTCCCCTCAGGACTTTCCGTGCCCGCTCCGCATACGCCGTCGTGTCCGCGTGCAGCCGATGCACGTCCACCTTCTCCGGCAGGACGCCACAACCGCCCGCCCTGGAGCTCAGGTCCTCGTGCCGTGCCTGCTGATACGCGGCGAGGGTCGCGTGCCGATCGCGGTCGAAGTATGGATAGAACTCGGCGACGAGCTCGTGCGGCCGGCTCGTGTCGTAGCAGTTGCTCTCGGCGCTGTAGGCGCTCTGGATCACCAGCAGCTGTGACACGGCGTTGTCCACGACCTTGTTCCGCCGGAGCAAGGCACGGTCGACGTTCTCGATCGCGATCCCGCGCTCGTGGTTCTCGAACAGCGTATTGTCGAGACACAGGCCGTCGACGGACTGGCTGCTCCAGCGCACGCCCTTGATGTTCTCGTAGCAGGTGTTGCCGATCGCCCAGCCGTTCGTGGATGCTGCCGCGAAGTACACGCCGCAGTTCTCGTTCCGGAAGAGGGTGTTCCCGTAGACGAGCACGTTCGGCGCACTGTAGACGCGGATCCCCTGCCGGCTGCCGTAGGACGTGTTGTCGACGGCGATCCCGTCACCGGCGCCCTTGAAGAAGCTCACGCCCGAGTCCTGCATGTGGCGGAACGTGAAGCCCATGACGGTGACGTAGTGCTTCCCCTGCACGAGGATGCCGTTGCCCCGGTGGATCAGCTCCATCTCGTGCGTGGCCGGCGGGCGGCCGTCGCTCGTGTGAAGGTAGAGGACCTTCTCCGCCTCGTCGTAGTAGTAGGTCGACGCGAGCTTCGCGACGACGTCGACCGGCGACATCTTCTCGACGACCCGCTCGTGGGTCTCCTGGGTGCTGCCGTAGCGATACTGCGGGCCGTCCATCTCGACGGCGCCCCAGACGGCGGCGGGGATGTGCGCCGTGTAGACGCCCGGCGCCGTGTGCGGCGCGAAGATCGTGGCGTCGACGGGATCGGCCCCGGTGACCATCACCGTGCCGGCGGGATCGCCGGTGTGCTGTCCCGTGGTGTCGGCGACGAACACGATCCGCGCGTTCGGCGCCCCGTCGTTCTCGACGACGATCGTGTCGCGGTAGAGACCCGGGCCGACGTACGCGACGTCACCCGCGTGCATCGCCGATGACAGCCTGGCGATGTGCTGCCACGCGTTCGCAGGGCTCAGCCCGTCGCGCGTATCGTCGCCGACGGTCTGCCGCACGTAGTACGTCGCCGCGCCCGCGACGCGCGGGGCGATCAGCAGAACGAGGAGCGCGAGGGCCGCGCCCGCCACTACGGGCCTGTCCCGCGCTCACCTCACTTGTAGAGGTCGCGGACGACCCAGCCGAACTTCGTCCGCGTCCAGGCGCCGTTGTGGATCCCCGGCGTCGGCCGCTTGCCGATGTAGAACTGGAGCGCCATCTGCGGGTCGGTCGCTGCCGACATGTCGCCGTACGCCTCGACCTTGTAGCCGTACGAGATGCCGTAGCGCGTGATCCGGATCTGCGCCTTGTAGACGCCGCCCTTGGTGAGCGCGTCCGGATTCTTGTACGTGAACAGCTTGTGGGTCTGGAACACCCGCATCGAGAACGGCGGGAGCAAGGCGCCGTAGATCGGTCCGCGGGCGTTGCTGACGAGCCAGCCGATTTCGGATCCGGCGACGTCGACCGGGTCCGTGATGATGATGCGGCCGTGCGACGTGAGCTGGTCGAGACCGGCGCCCGGGGGTCCGAACTTGATGGCCGTCGGGTCCTTCAGGATGATCGGGCACTGGCACTGGCCGCCGCCGTTGACGCATGCCACCTGCCCCTGCGGCGTCGAGCAGGGCTGGTGGTTGTTCGTGCCGCCCACGCACGTCGAGAGGCCGCATGCCGGATCGGCGCAGTCGATCAGCCCGTTGCAGTCGTTGTCCGTCATGTCGCCGCAGTTGCCGGCCTCGGGCCCGGTCGGCACGCAGGGCATCGTGGTGGTCGTCGTCAGGATCGTCGTCGTGGTGGTGGTGATCGTGGTGGTGGTCGTGGCGATCGTCGTGGTCGTGGTCGTGGTGCACATGATGTGCGCCTGGTCGCAGACGCCGTTCGGGTCGCAGCCGGCGGTGGTACAGGGGTCGTTGTCCGTATCCGGGCACGGCGTGCTGTCGGGAAGGTTCGGGAACGCGCAGATGCCGGTCATCGGGTTGCAGACGCCCGGGCCGGTGCAGGGGTTGTTGTCGTCGGCGCAGGTGGTGACCATATGGTTCTGGTCGCAGCCGTTGACGACGGTGCCGCCGGTGGCGAGCGTGCCGTTGCACCCCGACGTCGTGCACAGGTCGTTATCGGTGTCCGTGCAGGGCGTGCTGGTCGGCTGCGGCGTGTGCACGCAGGTGCCCATCGTCTGATCGCAGCTGTCCTGCGAGCACTCGATGTTGTCGTCGCAGTTCGGACACAGCGGGATCGAGCTCGACTGCTGGCCGCTCGACGTGAGCCCGTTGTCGCAGCCGGCGTCGTTCTGCGACGAGAGATAGCCGGTGACCTCCTCGATCTCGTTCGGGGTGGCGTCCGTGCTCCGGGCGAGAACTTTGACGTCGAACTGCAGGTTGCAGAAGCCGGGTGGGATCGTCTGGTTGGCCGGGATCATGAGGGTGGTGTTCGGCGTGAACACCACCTCGTTGGGGGACGCGCTGGTGGCGTGCCCCGTCGCCCACGTCACACCGCAGTTGCTCGTGATCGTCGAGTCCCCTTCGTACTCGACCTTCATGCCTTCGTCGGTACACGGGATGCCGAGGGTCATGCCGCTGTCGCAGTCGCCGGGGAGCGCGAAGTCGGGGCCCCCGACGTAGTCGATCGTAATCAGCCCGTTGCAGGTGTTCGCGGCGCGCACCACGGCCGGCGCCGCCGCGATGGCGGCGATGGCGAGCAGACCAAACACCAGGAGCCTCTTGCCCTGGACGCACATCTCGGCACCTCCTCCCAGGTGTAGCGAACGGAGCTACTAGCATCGGCCGTTCCACCCGGCCGGCTTTCGGGCGGCAGACGATGCGTGGGTCGCGCTTCGATGTCAAGCGCGGAAACCCCGCGGTGGGCGCGGGCGGATGGCCGAAGATCAGGCTACGCCGACGGAATCAAGCAGTGGCGCTGCAAGGCTGCCGAAATGCCTCGCCCTGCAGCTCTGCCCGTTCCTCCTACTACTGGGCGGCCCTAGAAGTACCCCTCGGGCTCGTCCTTGCCGCGCGGCGCTTCGCCCCGGCTCGGGATGTACTTGCCCGTGATCATGTCCTTGTAGCCCATCCCGGGGGCCACCATCGGGTAGACGTGCGCGGTCTGGTCGACCATCACCTCGAGGAACGCCGGGCCGCGGAAGCTGACGAACTCCTCGAGTGCGGGCCGCACGTCGGGGATCGCCGCCACCCTGCGGGCGAATCCGAACCCGTCGGCCTCGACGGCCTTCACGAAGTCCTTCTTGTGCAGCGTCTTGTCGGAGCCCGAGTAGCGGTTCGAGTAGAACAGGTCCTGCCACTGGCGGACCATCCCGTCGCCCAGGTTGTTCAGCAGCAGCACCTTCACGGGGATGTCGTAGTTGGTGAGGGTCTCGAGCTCGCCGAGGTTCATGCGGATCGACCCGTCGCCGTCGATGTCGATGACGAGCTTGCCGGGGTTGGCGATCTGCGCGCCGATGGCAGCCGGCAGCCCGAAGCCCATCGTGCCCATGCTGCCCGAGGTGAGGAAGCTCCGCGCGGAGTGGAAGTCGAGGTACTGCGCCGCCCACATCTGGTGCTGGCCGACGCCGGTCGAGACGACGGCGTTCCCGCGCGTGATCTGGTTGAGCGTCGAGAGCACGTACTCCACCTGGATGAGGTTCGAGCCGCGGTTGTAGTTGAGCGGATGGCGGAGCCGCAGCTCGGCGACGTGCGCGCGCCAGCGGCTGAAGTCCTTCTTGAAGCCGCTCCCCGCGTCGAAGAGCTGCTGGAGGCCGCGCCGGGCGTCGGAGACGTGCGCCCAGTCGACGTGCTTCACCTTCTCGATCTCCGACGCGTCGATGTCGAGGTGGGCGACCTTGGCGTGCGGCGCGAACTCCTTCACCTTGCCGGCGACGCGATCGTCGAACCGCGAGCCGACGGCGAACAGGAAATCGCAGTCCTCGACCGCGTAGTTGGCGTACGCGGTGCCGTGCATGCCGAGCATGTGGAGCGAGAGCTCGTTCGTGGTGTCGACCGCGCCGATCCCCATGAGCGTCGTCACGACCGGAATGCCGAAGCGCTTGGCGAAGGCGCGCAGCTCGGACGCCGCGTCGCCGTTGATGACGCCGCCGCCGGAGTAGATGAGGGGGCGGTCCGCAGCTCCGAGCAGACGGAAGAAGGCCTCGGCGTCGGCGGCGGAGACGACGGCACGCGCGAGCGCTTCCAGGCGGTCCTCGTAGCCGCGCATGCGGAGGAGCCCGCTGCCGCGGTACGTGCCCTTGGCGAGCTGGACGTCGCGCGGGATGTCGACCACGACCGGCCCGGGACGGCCGCTGCGCGCGATGTGGAACGCGGTGCGGAGCGTCTGCTCGACCTTCGTCTCGTCGGTGACGAGGAAAACGTGCTTGGCGCAGGCGGCCATGATGTTGAAGACCGGCGCCTCCTGGAACGCGTCGGTGCCCATCGCGACGCGCGGCACCTGGCCGCAGATGAGCACGATCGGCACGGAATCGGCCTGGCAGTCGCGGACGGGCGTGACGGAGTTGGTGGCGCCGGGCCCCGAGGTGACGAGCGACACGCCGACGCGTCCGCTCGAGCGCGCATACCCGGCCGCCATGAACCCCGCGCCCTGCTCCGTGGCGGGGACGATCAGCCGGATCTCGTCCTTGCCGCCCCGCCCTTCGTTGTAGCGGAAGACCGCGTCGTAGGTGGGCAGGATGGCGCCGCCGCTGTAGCCGAAGATCGTGTCGACGCCCTCGTCGGCCAGCACCTGCACGATCATGTCGGCGCCGTTCATGGCGGCGCCGGCGAGCAGGTGCGGGGCGGCAGCCGCTCCGGCGACGGCGGCGCGGGGCGGCTTCATGGCGATCGACATCGGCGGCTCCTTGCGCTCGGTGCGAGCTTCCGGTCTATACCGCGGATCAGGACGGGAGGCGACCATGCGGATCCGCGCATTACAGCACGTCTCGATCCGGAGCCGCGACCTCGACCGCGCGCGCGATTTCTACGAGCGTCTGCTCGGACTGCCGACCGTGCCGCGGCCGGAGCTCGGTTTTCCCGGCGCGTGGTACGGGATCGGGACGAGCCAGCTCCACCTGATCGCGCACGAGAAGCTGATGGACGGCATCGACCCGACGGATCCCCACTTCGCCCTGGAGGTGGAGAGCCTGGAGGCGGTGCGGCGCGAGCTCGAGGCGCGGGGCGTCCCGTTCCTCGACTTCGGAGGGTCGCAGCTCTGGGTCCGCGATCCCGACGGGAACGTGGTGGAGCTCTCCGAGGCGCGGCCGGGCTAGGAGG
>VBKG01000019.1 GCA_005879585.1 Deltaproteobacteria bacterium
TTCAGTCCATGCTCGAAGACGATGTGCGGGCGGCATCGCTGGATGGTGCGAGTCGCACCTCGGAACACCTCGAGCTCGGCACCCTCGACGTCGATCTTGATGAAGTCGATCTCCTGGTCCTCAGGGATTACATCGTCGAGCCGGGCAGGTCCCGACCCGAATCAGCTCCACGTGCTCGGTCGCAGGGTCGTGCGTGTGGCGCCGGAGACCGCTGTACCCGGATTGCAGGTCACGTGATGAAACTCGGCTTCCCCCGCACGGTCGCTGATGGCAACCTCGTGCACCTCTACCTGCGGGAGTCGCCTCCGGAGGTCGGGGGCGAGGTCGGGAAGAGCCTCGTAGGCGTAGTGGTGTCCCCTGGGCGCAAGCCGCACGAAGTGCTCGAGGATGGTGCCCACGTGGCATCCGACGTCGACACAGCAGGATGACTCGGTGAGCACGTAGGACAAGATCTGCGCAATGTAACGTTCCCGATCGTCGATGAGCCGCCAGCGCTGCCAGGCGGTCCGGAGGAGCTCTCGGGCGACGGGTTCGAGGCGAGAGCCCTGGATGAGTGCCTTCAACTGGGGAAGCCTCACGCCCCGCGGCCCATCGCGAGCACCAGCCGCCGCGCCTGCGACACCACGGTCTGCGGCACGTTGCGCGACTTGGCGAGCATGCGGAGATCGCGCTCGCCGAGCGTCGGGAGCTGCCTCAGGGCAACCGAGAGCGGCGTCTTCGGATTCGTGGCGAGCGCGAGCCGCACCTGGTAGTTCCGCATCCACTCGCGGCGCTCGACGATGATGCGCAGCAGCTCCTCGTCGCTGCTGCGATTGCGCGCGATCGCGATCACTTCGGTGTCGGACATACGCGGGTTCTGCATCACGAAGCGCCGGATCAGCTTGCTTGCGTCACGGATCAGGATGGAGCGCGCATCCTTGTTGCCACGGAGCGCGAGCTTCAGCTTCTCGGCGATCTTCATCGTCAGGATCTTGGCGTAGAGACTCCGCGCCAGGGGGGCAGCGGCCTCGGCCTCCTCGATCAGCTCCTTCGGGACGACGATCGCGTCCGAGCCCGCCTCGATCGAGCGGACGATCTCGTCGACGTCCTCGCCGTCGTGCTCGTCAGGCATGCCGCTCGACGCGCGTCGCCTGCGCCTCCTTGATGATCTTCTCGGCGATGTGCGGCGGCACCTCCTCGTAGTGCGAGAACTCGAGCGCGAAGTCGCCGCGGCCGCTGGTCATCGAGCGGAGGTCCGGCGCGTAGCGCAGCACCTCCGCCATCGGCACGTGCGCCTTGATCACCTCCTGGCCGTTGCCCTTCGGCTCGACGCCGAGCACCTTGCCGCGGCGGCTGTTCAGGTCGCCGATCACGTCGCCCATGCACTCGTCGGGCACGACCACGTTCATGGTCATGATCGGCTCGAGCAGCACGGGCTTGCACATCTCGAATGCCTTCTTGAACCCCATCGACGCCGCGATCTTGAACGACATCTCGGAGGAGTCGACGTCGTGGTACGACCCGTCGTAGAGCTTCACCCGGAGGTCGACGATCGGGTAGCCGGCGAGGATGCCGTGCGGCAGCACCTCGCGGATGCCCTTCTCGACGGCGGGAATGAAGTTCCGGGGGATCACGCCGCCGACGACCCCGTCCTCGAACTCGAAGCCCTTACCGCGGCCGAGCGGCCCGAGCTCGAGCCACGTGTCGCCGTACTGTCCGCGGCCGCCCGTCTGGCGCTTGTACTTGCCCTGCGCCTTGGCCGAGCCCTTGATCGTCTCCTTGTAGGGCACCTTCGGCGCCTTCAGCTCCACCTCGGTGCCGAACTTGCGCTTCAGGCGCTCGATCACCACTTCCAGGTGGAGCTGGCCGGTGCCCGAGACGACGAACTCCTTCGTCTGCTCGTCGCGGTGGACGCGGAGCGCCGTGTCCTCCTCCATGAGGCGGTGGAGGCCCTGCATGACCTTCTCGTCGTCGGCCTTGCTCTTGGGCGCGACCGCGAAGGAGATCGCCGCGGGCGCGTCGGGCAACGGCGCGAAGACGATCGGCGCCTTCTCGTCACTGAGCGTGTCGCCCGAGGCCACGTCCTTCAGCTTCGCGACCGCCACGATGTCGCCGGCGACGGCCGCCGCCACCTGCGTCTGCTTCTTACCCTCGAGCTTCAGCGGGTGGCCGATGCGCTCGCGCACGTCGCGCGCGGAGTTGATGCAGTTCAGGTCGGCGTGGATGCGACCGGACACGACGCGCAATACGGAGAGCCGGCCGGCGAACGGGTCGACGATCGTCTTGAACACGAAGGCGGAGAACGGCGCCGTCGGATCGGCGGTGCGCTCGACCCGATCGCCGGTCTTCGGGTTGTCACCTTCCCACGGCTTCAGGTCCGCCGGCGACGGCAGCAGGTCGACGATCGCGTCGAGCAGCGGATGGAGCCCGATGGCGCGGCCCGCGGCGCCGCAGAGCACCGGCACGAACTTGCCCGCCCGCGCGCCGTCGCGGAGGGCCGCGCCGAGCTCGTCGGCCGACAGCTCGACGCCCTCGAGGTACTTCTCGAGGAGGGCGTCGTTGGCCTCGGCGATCGTCTCGACGAGCCGCTCGCGCGCCGCCCGCACCTCGTCGGCCAGCTCGGCCGGCGGCGCGCCCTCCTGCACGACGCCCGAATCGCCCTGATACACGTGGGCGCGGCCAGTGAGCAGGTCGACGACGCCACGGAACTCCCCTTCACGCCCGATCGGCAGCTGGAGGAGCGCCGGCTTGGCACCGATCGCGGCGAGGTCCTTGAGCGCGTGCTCGACGTCGGCGCGCTCGCGGTCGAGCCGGGTGACGAAGGCGACGGCGGGGATCCCGAGCTCGCCGAGCCACCCCCAGAGCTTCTCGGCCTCGACCTTCACCTCGCCGCCCGTCGGCCCGAGGACGAAGACCACGCCCGTGGCCGCGTACAGGCAATTGCGTGCGTCGTGGAGGAACGAGGAGTAGCCGGGGGCGTCGATCAGGTTCACCTCGTGCTTCCGCCAGGCGAGGTGATGGAGCGCGGCGGTGATCGTCGTCTTGCGGCGTTGCTCCTCCGGCTCGGTGTCGAACGCCGACGTCCCGTCGTCGACCCGCCCGAAGCGGCTCACGGCACCGCCCGCGAACAGCAGCGCGTCGGCCACGGTCGTCTTCCCCGCCCCGCCCTGCCCGACGACGGCGACGTTGCGGAGCCTCGCGACCTCTTCAGCTGGCATCTCGTCCTCCGTTGCGTTCGTAGATGATGCGAAGCCCGTCGAGCGTCAGGAACTCGTCCACCGACTCGATCGTGGACGACTCGGGGGCGATCAGCGCCGCGAGCCCGCCGGTGGCGAGCACGCGCGCGTGCGTGTCGTTCTCTTTCCGGATGCGCTCGACGAGGCCGTCGACCAGCGCCGTGTAGCCGTAGATCACGCCCGACTGGATGGCGTGAATGGTGTTCCGGCCGACGACGCGCGGCGGACGGACGAGCTCCACCCGCGGCAGCTTGGCCGTCCGCAGGAAGAGCGCGTCGAGCGAGATCGCGATCCCCGGCACGATCACCCCACCCGCGTACTCGCCGCGGGCGCTCACGTAGTCGAAGGTGGTGGCGGTGCCGAAGTCCACCACGATGCAGGCGGCGCGCACGCGGTCGTAGCCGGCGACGGCGTTGACGATGCGGTCCGCCCCGACCTCCTTCGGGTTGTCCATCAGGATCGGCATGCCGGTCCGGATCCCAGGACCGATCTGGACCGGCTCTTGGCGAAAGAACTTACGGGCCAGCTCGTCGATGATCGCGTTCATCGGCGGCACGACGCTCGACACGACGACGGCGTCGATCGCCGACGCCAAGGCGCCCGCCGCCTCGAAGAGGCCCAGCAGGAGCACGCCGTATTCGTCCGCCGTGCGTCCGGGGTCGGTCTGGAGGCGCCAGTTGAGCGCCAGCCGCGTGCCCGCGTAGACGCCGATCTTCGTGTAGGTGTTGTTGACGTTGATCGCGAGCAGCACGGTCAAACCCGGAGGGTCACTTCGCCCGCGATGATCCGGGTGCTCGTCCCGTCGGGACGGGCGACGCGGAGCGCGCCGTCGGCGTCGAGCCCCAGCACCCGCCCCGCCACCTCACCGTCGGGCGACGCCACGCGTACATCCGTTCCGGTCAGGCAAGAGTAGGATTCCCACTCGGGTCGCACCGCCTCGAACCCGCCTTCGAGGAAACGACCATAACGCGCCTCCAGCGCGGCGAGCAACCGGCCCGTGACCGCCGCGCGGTCGACCTTCCGTCCGGTGGCGAGGAAGAGGGACGTTGCGCGGTCGCGGAGCTCGGGCGGGAACGCCCTCTGCGCCGCATTCAGGTTGACGCCGATGCCGAGGATCACGTGCTGCACCCGCTCGACCTCGGCCTCCATCTCCGTGAGGACGCCCGCCACCTTGCGGCCGTCGACGAGGACGTCGTTCGGCCACTTGATGCGCGGGGTGCACCCCGCCGTCTCGGCGAGCGCCGCGGCCACCGCCACCCCCGCCACGAGCGCCACCTGCGGCACCGCCGCCGGCGGCAGCGCGGGCCGGAGCACGATCGAGCAGTAGAGGTTCACGCCGCGCGGCGAGTGCCAGGTGCGGCCGAGCCGGCCACGGCCGGCGCTCTGCGCCTCGGCGATCACGACGGTCCCCTCGGCGGCGCCGTCGCGCGCCAGCTCGCGCGCGACACGCTGGGTGGAATCGGTCTCGGCGAGCCAGCGGACGTCGCGCCAGCGACCGACGAGATGGGGAGCGAGCTCCGCGGGTCCGAGCCGGTCGGGCGCGGACGCGAGCGCATAGCCCTGCGCATGGCGCGCCTCGATCCGGTAGCCGAGACCGCGCAGCGCCGCGACGTGCTTCCACACCGCAGCGCGCGAGCAGCCGAGCCGGCGGGCGAGCTCCTCGCCGGAGAGCGGCGCCGCCGAGGCACGGAGCCAGGCGACGATCCGCTCGCGCGGCGTCATGGGAGGGGCGCGAGCTTGAGGCTCAGGTCGGCGGCGGGCGCCGAGTGGGTCAGCATGCCCATGGCGACGTAGTCGACGCCGGTCGCGGCCACCTCCGGGAGCTGCTCGATGCCGATGCCGCCCGAGGCCTCGAGCGGCACCCGTCCCGCCACCAGGCGGACGGCCTCGCCGAGCTGGCCGATCGACATGTTGTCGAGCAGGATCAGGTCCGGCTGCGCGGCCACCGCCTCCTCCACCTCGGCGAGCGTGCGGCACTCGACC
>VBKG01000165.1 GCA_005879585.1 Deltaproteobacteria bacterium
CCAGCCCGACGTTGTGCTGGAGCCCGACCCGCGCCCCCTCGACCTGCCGCTTGTCCGCCTTCCCGGTGAGCTGCCACACGAGCTCGGCGCACTGCGCGAGCCCGGTCGCGCCGAGCGGGTGACCCTTCGAGAGGAGGCCGCCCGACGGATTCACCACCCACTTCCCGCCGTACGTGACCTGGTCCTCGTCGATCAGCCCACCGCCCTGCCCTTCCTCGCAGAGCCCGAGCGATTCGTAAGTGACCAGCTCGTTCGTACTGAAGCAGTCGTGGAGCTCGATCACCTGGACGTCCTTCGGACCGAGCCCCGCTTGCTCGTAGACCGCCTTGGCCGCCCGCTGCGACATGCCGACCCCGATCATGCCGAGCGGCCCCATCGCGAAGTCCTCCATCTTGTCGGTCGCCATTGCCTGCGCGACGATCTTGACCGGACGCGAGAGGCCCTGCTTCTTCGCAAATTCCTCCGAGCAGAGGATCGCCGCGCCGGCGCCGTCGGACGTGGGACAACACTGGAGGATCGTGAGCGGGTCGTAGACCATGCGCGCGGCGAGCACCTCCTCGAGCGAGCAGGCTTCTTGGTACTGGGAGCGCGGGTTGTTTACCGAGTGGCGGTGGTTCTTGACGCTCACCTTGGCGAACTGCTCCTTCGTCGTGCCGTACTTCTCCATGTGCTGGCGGCCGCCGTCGCCGAACATGACGGCCGCGATGGGCGGCTTCTTGTCGACGTCGGGCGCGGCGCCGATCGTCTCCTTCAAACCCGCGAGCTGCTTCTCGAGCGGGCCCTTCTCCATCTTCTCGAAGCCGAAGGCGAGCACGCACTCGTTCATGCCCGACGCGATCGCCTGGTACCCGAGGTGGAGGGCCGTCGACCCGGTCGAGCAGTAGTTGTGGACGTTGTAGACGGGGAGCCCGCCGATGCCCATCGAGTAGAGCGCGCGCTGTCCCTGCGTGCTCATGCCGTTCACGTAGCCGGCGAAGGCCTGCTCGAGCTTCTCGGGTGCGACACCCGACATCTGGAGGGCGCCATTCACCGCCTCGCGCACGAGGTCGGTGAAGTCACGCGCGCAGCGCTCGAACTTCGTCATGCCGACACCGATCACGCACACGTCTCGCTTGGCCATGCGGTCTCCTCCGTCGAACGGGCACCCTACCGACGTCCGCCGCGGATGCGCAAGGGGAGTTCGGGGGTCAGGCGGGCAGAATCCGGAATCCCTCGCGGCCTGCTGCCTCTCTCAGTCGCTCGTCGAACGACACGAACGCCTCGCCTGTCGTCTCGCCACGGGACCACAGCAAGGCCGCCGCGAGCTGAAACGCGTCGGACGCGCGGAGCGCGTGCAGCGAGAGCAGCCGCTCCGTCCTCTGCCGCAGCCGTTCGCTCGGCACGATCTCCGACCACACGCCGGCCAACGCGAGAAGCACCTGCCGCGCCTGCGCTTCTGCCGGAGCGGCGAGACGGCCCTCGCGGCGTCGACGGGCCAAGGCCGAGAGGCACTCGACACGCGTCGCCCACCAGACGACGATGGACGGGTCTTCCTCGACGAGTCGGCGCACCTTGGCACTGGCCGGCTCGGCGACGCAGACCGGCACGATGGCCGACGTGTCCCAGAACCTCACCAGCCTTCGTCTCGCTCTTCGGCGACGGCCTTGCGGACCGACGCCTTGTCATCGCGCGGCCGCGGCATTCGCCAGAAGTTCTTCGGCAGCTTTCCGCTCCCCCGCCGAAGGAACCCCTGTCGCTCGAGGTCCCGGAGCGCCTCTTCGCCCGCGGGAGCGGTTACCGGAACGATCCGCGCGACGGGAACGTTGCGCTCCGTTACGAGGATCTCCTCGCCCGCCTTGACGCGCCGGAGATAGCGGCTGAGCTTCGCCTTCAACTGCGCGACGGCCGCGATGTCCATGTGGTCACTATAGTCAAGTCGTCGTGACTTACAACCGCGCCGGGCTACCGCTCGCGGGCGGCGGCGTGGGCAAGTCACCACCCGGTTGCTCCAGCCCTCGCCGTGGTGCTACGCCCAACGCAGATGGAGCTCCGCGAGCTCGCCCGCGACGTCTATGCCTGCCTGCAGCCGGACCGCGGCCTCGGCACGAGCAACTCGGGACTCCTCAACCGCGGCGGCGGGCTCGTCGTCGACACGTTCTGGGACCTGCCGCACACCCGGCAGATGATCGATACCTACGCGCGTGTGTGGAAGGCGCCGGCGCGACGGGTGGTCAACACGCACCGGAACGGCGACCACTGCTGGGGACACCAGCTCTTCCCCGACGCCGAGATCATCGGCCACCGGCTCTGCGCCGCCGAGTTCGGCAAGGAGCGGCCGGAATTCATGCAGACGTTGCGGAACTCCGGCAGCAGCAGCGACCCCGCGCTCGCGGCCTTCGCGCGCCGCCTCGCCGACTGGGACTTCGCCGGCATCGAGCTCCGTCCCCCCAAGACGCTCATCGACGAACGCCTGACGCTCGACCTGGACGGCATCCACGCAGACCTCATCTACGTCGGGCCGGCGCACACGGCCGGCGACCTCATCGTCCACCTGCCCGCCGAGCGGATCGTCTTCACCGGCGACATCCTCTTCCGCCTGTGCACGCCGATCGGCTGGGAGGGCACATACGACCGCTGGATCGCGGCTCTCGACCGCATCGTCGCGCTCGCGCCGGACGTCGTCGTCCCGGGACACGGCCCCGTCTGCGGCCTCGAGGGGCCGCGGGAGATGAAGGCGTACCTGCAGTACGTCCGCGCCGAGTCGAAGCGGTTGTTCGATCGGGGACTCTCGGCCGTCGACGCGGCGAAGCGCATCGACCTCGGGCCCTACGCCGGGTGGACCGAGCCCGAGCGGATCGTGTTCCAGGTGGAGCGCGCCTACCGCGAGCTCCGCGGCGAGCCCTTCGACGCGCCGATCGACGTGACGCCGCTCTTCGGCGCGATGCACGAGCTGGCGCGCGAGCAACGCCACTAGGAGGCGACATGCGAGTGGGAATGACGGTGGTCTTCCAGAACCCGCACGACGGGGAGGCCGATCACACGGTCTACGCCGACGAGCTCCGGCTCGCCGATCTCGCCGAGCCGCTCGGCTTCGACTCGATCTGGGGCGTCGAGCACCACTTCACCGACTACACGATGTGCCCGGACGTCCTCGAGTTCCTCACCTACATGGCGGGACGGACGCGGCGCGTGCAGCTCGGCTCGATGGTGGTCGTCCTCCCCTGGCACGATCCGATCCGCGTCGCGGAGCAGGTCTCCATGCTCGACACGATGAGCGGGGGCCGGCTCGTCTTCGGCATCGGCCGCGGCCTCGGACGGGTCGAGTTCGAGGGCTTCCGCGTGCCGATGGAGGAGTCGCGCGGCCGGTTCGTCGAGAGCGCGGAGATGATCCTCCGTGGCCTCGAGCAGGGCTACTGCGAATACGACGGCACGTTCGTGAAGCAACCAAAGAAGGCGATTCGACCGCGGCCGAGCCGGTCGTTCAAGGGGCGCACCTATGCGGCCGCCGTGTCCCCGGAGTCGATGCAGATCATGGCCGAGCTCGGCGTCGGCATCCTGATCATCCCACAGAAGCCCTGGGACGTCGTCCGCGACGAGCTCGCGCAGTACCGTACGGCCTATCGCCAGGTGAATGGCACCGATCCGCTGCCCACCGTTTGCGCCGGCTGGACGTTCTGCGACCCCGACGCGGACCGCGCGCGCGAGATGGCGGTGCGCTACATCGGCGGCTACTGGGACTCGGTGCTGCGGCACTACGAGCTCGCGAAGGACCACCTGAAGCACACCAAGGGCTACGAGTACTACGGGCGGATGTCGGAGATCGCCGCCGAGCACGGCACCGATGCGCTCAGCGAGTTCTTCCTGAGCCTCCAGGTCTGGGGCACGCCCGAGCAGTGCTACGCGCGGGTGGCCGACATCCGCGAGCGCGTCGGCTGCGACACGTTCGTCGCCTGCTTCCGGTATGCCGGCATGCCCGTCGACGAGGCCGAGCGCAGCATGCGGCTCTTCGCGAGCGAGGTGATGCCCGAGCTCAAGGCGCTCGGGGCGGAAGATCGACCACACCCGGCTCACGCTGAACCCCGAGCGAGTTCAGTGTGAAGGCCACCATGTGGTACTGGCCGACGAGCATCGGCACCTCGATCAGCTGCGGCTCGTCGTAGCGTTCGGCGAGCACGGCCCAGATCCGGTCCGACACGCACGCGTCGGCGTGCAGCTCGTCGGCCGCGCCGAGGAGCGCGGCGTCGAACGGCGACCAGCCGGCCGCCGAAGGCCCCGCGGGCACCCGCTCGATCTCCTCCTGCGCGAGGCCGGCGGCGAGCCCGATGCGCACGTGCTGTCCCCACTCGTAGGCCGAGCGGCAGTTCCAGGCCGTGCGCAGGATCAGCAGCTCGCGGTCGCGCGGCGGCAGCGCGCCGGTCAGCATCACCGTGCCGAACGGCAGCCAGCGCCGAACGAGGGCGGGATGGCGCGCGAGCGTCGTGAAGATGTTGAGCGGCTCCGTCTCGCCGCCCGGCGTGCGCTCGATCATCGTGCGGACCTCGTCGGTCCAGGCGGTGCGTGGGAGCGGCGCGAGACGCGGCCGAGCGGGACGCGATGTCATGGGTGCCCTCCTCTCATCGGTGCCGTCGGGTGTACCATCGCGCGGCCTGCCGAGGGAATGCTACACGGACCGCGGCGATGGACTTCGCCCAGTTCCGGCACGAGGTGCGCACGTAGCTCGCCGCCAACCCGCCTGCCCGTGCGGAGCGCATCCCGCACGACGAGGCGTCGCTCGCCGACGAGTTCGCCTTCCTGCGCGACTGGCAGCGGCGGCTCCACGCCGCCGGCTACGTCGGGCTCCTCTGGCCGCGCGCGTACGGCGGCCGCGGTGCGCCTCCGGCGGCGCAGGCGATCCTCAACGAGGAGCTGGCCCGGGCGCGGGCGCCGCAGCTCCTGAACCGCGTCGGCATCAACAACACCGGGCCGACGCTCATCGCGTGCGGCACCGAGGACCAGAAGCGGCGCTACCTGGCGAGGATCCTCTCGGCCGACGAGATCTGGTGCCAGCTCTTCAGCGAGCCGGGGGCCGGCAGCGACCTCGCGGCGCTCCGCACGCGCGCCGAGCCCGACGGCGACGGCTTCGTCGTGACGGGTCAGAAGGTGTGGACAAGCTACGCCGCGCTGTCGGACTGGGGCATTCTGCTGGCGCGGACGGATCCGACGGCGCCGAAGCATCGTGGCATCAGCTACTTCCTCCTCGACATGCGCGCGTCCGGCATCACCGTCCGTCCCCTCCGGCAGGCGACGGGCTCCACCGAATTCAGCGAGGTGTTCCTCGATCGCGTGCGGGTGGAGCCCGAGCAGCTCGTCGGCGCCGTGAACCAGGGCTGGGACATCGCGATGACGACCCTCGCGCACGAGCGCGGCACCGGCTTCGCGTTCAAGGAGCAGGTGCTGCAGCGGATCGCGCTCGAGGACGCAATCGCGCTCGCACGCACGCGGCGGCGCGCGGCCGATCCCGTCGTCCGCCAGGAGATCGCGCGACGCTGGATCGACGTCGAGATCATGCGGCTCTTCAACTGGCGCACGCTGACGCGGCTCGAGCGCGGCGAGGAGCCGGGCCCGGAATCGTCGCTCGTGAAGCTCTTCTGGGCGGAGCTGACACAACGCCTCCACGAGCTCGCCCTCGCGCTCGAGGGACCGCACGCGCAGCTCGCCGAGGGCCGCTGGCAGCAGGCGTGGCTCTGGTCGCGAGTCGCCTCGATCGCGGGTGGCACGTCCGAGGTGCAGGCCAACATCATCGCGCAGCGTCTGCTCGGCCTGCCGCGGTGACGGGACGTCTCACTTTCCCCTTGACATCGCGCAGAGCGCTGGGGCAAATCTGACCCCTCTTTTCGGGGGAGGTCATGGCCAAGATCGTCACGCTGCATGAGTCGGATGCCCTGACCTTGCCCCTAGCCGGCGGCGCGGCGCTCCGTGCCACGCCGTTCCGCGAGACGGCGCGGGTGGCGCTCACGCTGTTCGGACCGGGCGGCGGCAACGCGGGCGGCGTGATTCTCGGCGCGTCGCGCGCGCGGCTCCTCGGATCCTGGCTCCTCCGCATGGCCGACGCGGCGGGCAGCGACGCGCCCGACCGCCCGCGTCCCGCGCGGCGCGTCATGCGCTGAGCGGCTCAGCTCGGCTGCGCGCGCGGTATCCGGGCCTGGACCAGCTCGATCAGCTGGCCGTCCGGATCCGTCACGAAGCAGGCCGCCGCGCCGGACGCCTCGACGCGAATCAGCGTGTCGTCGAGGACGTGCGCGCCGGCGGCGCGCAGCGCCGCGAGCGTGGCGGCGAGATCGCCGACGCGGAACGAGAGGTGCGTGAGACCGAGCTCGTGTATCGTGCGCCGGCGCGGTGCAGGCCCGGGCGGGCTCGCGAACCGGAGCAGCTCGAGCGTCACCCCGTCGCGCTCGAGATACACGGCGCGGAGCTTCACACCACGGAGCCGGAGCAGCCTGTCCGCCGGCTCCCCCTCGACGTCGAGCTCGTCGCGCACGCGGAAGCCGAGCAGGTCGCGGTAGAAGCCGAGCGACCGGTCGAGGTCCGACACGCAGAGACCGACGTGCGTGAGCCGCTGCAAGGGAACCATGCCGGTCTAGACCGCGATCGTCACCTTGATCGAGCCGGTCGTCTTGTCGCTCGCCGTCCGAAACGCCTCGGTGATCGACTCGAGCGGGAACCGATGGGTGATCAGCCGGTTGGCGAGCGCCGTTCCCTGCCGGCGCAAGAGGTCGAGCACGACGTCGAAGTCGGCACGCGCGCCGGCGCGGCCGTACACGAAGGAGCCGATGATCCGCAGCTCCTTGGCGAGGACGAAGAGCGCCGGAAGCGCGGGCGAGCGCGTGAACGCGCCGAGGAGACAGATCGTGCCGCCGGGGCGGGCCGCGGCGACGGCGGTATCGAGCGTGTCGGCGTCGCCGCCCACGGTCTCGAGGACGACGTCGATCGGCGAGCCGAGGGCGTCACCGAGGAGGCCGCCGGCGTCGGCGTCGCTCACCACGCGGTCCGCGCCGAGCGCCAGGGCCGCCTCACGCTGCTGCGGCCGCCGCGCAACGACGAGGATCTCGCCGGCGCCTCCGGCACGCGCCGCGACCACGGCCATGAGACCGATCGTCCCGGCGCCGAGCACGAGGACGCGCTCGCCGATCGCGAGGCCGGAGAGGCGGACCGCATGCACGGCGACCCCGAGCGGCTCGGCGAGCGACGTGACGGCATGGTCGACGCCCGCCGGCGCCGCGAAGCAATGGCGCGCCGGCATCTTCACGTACTCGGCGAACCCACCGGGGATGGTCATCCCCACGACCCCGACCATCGGACAGCGCTGATAGTCGCCCGCCAGGCAGTAACGGCAGGCGCCGCAGGACGCGATGCCTTCGAGCGCCACCGGGTCGCCGGGCTTCAGCTGCGTCACGCCGGCGCCGACGTCGGCCACCTCGCCCGCGATCTCGTGCCCGGGGCACGCGACCGGCAGCATCATCTGTCCGTGGTACCAGTGCAGGTCGCATCATCGGCGTGGGCCGCGCAGCGACACGTGGACGTCGGTCGCGTTCTCCCGCGCGAGACCCTTCCGCAGGAAGCAGCGCGCCGTGGACGAGCGCCCGAGCGTCGACTCGAAGAACGCCGCGGTCACCGCCTTCGCCAGCGCGTGCTGGCGGGGGGCCTGCATCGGCGGGTTCGAGGGAAAGGCCGCCTGGCACGGCAGGCTGCACTGGGTGATGTCGATGCCGGTCTTCGGGTCCTGGAGCTCCGTCGCCATCTGGAACTGCGCGAGCAGATCGGCGGTGAACGCGCGCAGGATGAGCGCGCAGCCGATCGTGTCGTAGCTCGACGTGGACTCCTGCGCGATCGGTCCGGCGAAGGCGGTGTGCGTGCCGTGGACGAGTGTTACGAGCTCGCGCGGCGACCGGCGCGCGAACGTGAAGGCGCGCGCGCCGTTCGTCTCGAGCGGCACGAGCTGGTCCTGATCACCCTGCATGACGAGTAACGGCGTGCCGACGCGACGGTAGTAGCGGCTGGTGAGCGCGCACGCGGCGGGCGCGAGCGCGAGCGCCGCGCGCACCCGGCGGTCGTGCATGGTCGGATGGTAGGCGAGGAGGAGCGTCGTGAGGCCGCCGTAGGAGAGGCCGGCGAGACCCACCTTGTGCGCGTCGAGCGCGCCGGCGAGCCAGTCGGCGGGAGCGTCGGCAGCGAGCAGGCGGTCGATCACGAAGCTCACGTCCGCGGGTTGATTCACGATGTCGGCCGGGACGGGCCCGTCGGGACTGAACACGACCAGCAAATTGGTGAGCGGAAACGTCGGCGCGGCGAACACGTAGCCGCGGCTAGCGAGCGGGACGGCGAGGTATTCCGCGAACGCTGGAGTATCGCCGAAGCCGTGGCTGTAGACGACGAGTCCGAACCGCTTGCCCGTGAGGAGCGCCGCGTCCGTCACCGGCGTGGCCGATGCGGGCCCCGCGGTCGGATACCACACCGTGGTGACGAGCGTCCGCGTCGGAAGCGCCGGCTGGCTGCCGTGCGCCGGCGTCGGCCGGGTACCGTCGACGAGCGTCAGGTCGCGGACGCCGACCCCGAACGCACCCGGTTGGCCGAAGGCCGCCGTCGCCGAATCGAGACACCGGGCGCCTGCGGTCGTCGCGAGCACCGCGGCGGCGACGAGTGACGCCCCGAGGCCGCGGATCACGAGAGATCGAGCGCCTCGGCGAAGCCGCGGCCGAGGCTTCCCGGCGCATGGCGCGGGAAGGCGCAGGCGAGCACGCGCGAGCCGCGCCCGACCGGGATCGTCGCGGTCACCTCGACGTGGCTCTTGCCGAGCAGGTCGATGACGGTGAGCTTGACCGAGGCGCCTTCGGCCTGGCTTCCCGCGTCGCGCAGCAACCGGCGGAGCGCGCGATAGAGCCGCGCGCCGGGCGACGGCAGCCACACGGGTTCCGCGCGGCTGATGCTCACCGCGAGACCGCGTTCAGCCAGTGGCCCCGACTCGCGGCGGATGGCGCGTGCGAGGGCGCAGTGCAGACAGCTCTGGCTCATGCGGGCCCCCTCCGCTACCACCCCAGGTGCTGTTCTTCAATCGCGGCGCGGACCCGCGCCGCCAGCGCGTCGCGATCCGCGTACTCGAGCCCTGCGGTCGGGATGGGCGGCATCACGACGATCTCGACGTCGCCTGGCGTCACGGCGAGGCGGCTGCCGCGCGGCATGAGCCGGCGCGTCCCGCGGCAGACGACCGGCACGACGGGCAGCCCGGCGCGGATCGCGAGGACGAAGGCCCCCTTCTTGAACTCTCCGAGCCGGCCGTCGCGGCTCCGCCGTCCCTCGGGGAAGATGACGATCGAGTCACCGGGGCCCGCTCGGTTGAGCGCCTCCACGGCCTGCTCCGGGTGCTCGCGCTCGATCGGGATCATGCCGAGCGTATCGAGGACGGCCCCGACCACCGGATGGCGCCAGAGCTCCCGCTTGGCGGCGAAGCGTGTCCGGCCCGGCAGGAAGCCGAGGAGGACGAGGATGTCGAGGTGGCTCTGATGGTTCGGCGTGAAGATGAACGGGCCGCGGCCCGCCAGGTGCTCGAGACCCCGCACCTGCACGCGCACGCCGAGCATCCAGGCGAGCGTGCGCGCACGGGCCTTCGCGAATCGCCAGGTGAGCGTCCGGTTGCCGGTCAGGCGGTGCAGCGCGACGGCCACCGCCCCCATCCCGACCAGCATGCTGCGGAAGAGGTACGGGGACACCGCGGTCCGCAGCCCACCGCGCTCGACCCGCTGAGGCTCCCCCACGCTCAGAACGGCGGTGTCTCGCGCGCGAGCGTCGGCTCCGCGACGACCACCGGATATGACACACCCGCCGCGAGCTCGCCTGCATCGGCCGCGGCGACCAGCAGCCCCGCCCCGCCGCCCAGCGCCGACAGCGCGCCCGAGCTCTGCGACCGCGCTGCGGTCGCGACCAATCCGTCGGGTCCATCGCACAGCGACACGCGGACGAACTCGGTGAGGCCCCGTGTCTTTCGCACCGACGCCGCGAGCCGCGCGTGCACGACGGGAAGGTGAACCCGACGGTGACCCTGGAGCCGGCGCAACGCGGGCCGGACGTAGAGCGCGAAGCAGACGAGCGCGGACACCGGATTGCCGGGCAAGCCGAAGAAGAGACGTCCGGCGAGCCGGCCGAAGAGCAGCGGCTTTCCCGGCTTCTGAGCCACACGCCAGAAGATCCGCTCGAAACCCGCGGCCTCGAGCGCGTCTTTGACGAAGTCGAGGTCGCCGACCGAGACGCCGCCCGTCGACAGCACCGCGTCGGCGCGCGTCGCCTCGATGACGCTCGCACGGATGTCGTCGAGCCGATCGGGCGCGATCGGCAGCACGACGGGATCGCCGCCCGCGTCGCGGACGGCCGCCGCCAGGCCGTAGGCGTTGGAGTTCACCACCTGGCCGGGTCCCGGCTCGTCGTCCACCTCGACCAGCTCGCTGCCCGTCGAGAGGATCGCGACGCTGGGGCGCTGGTGGACGAGCACGGTCGACCGGCCGACGGAGGCCAGTACGCCGACGTCCGCCGGACCGACGGCCGCACCGCGCCCGAGCACCACCTGACCCGGCTCGATGTCCTCGCCGGCGTCGCGGATGTTCGCGCGAACCGGGACCGGCACCCGCACGCGGACGTGGTCGCCGTCGGCGTCGCAATCCTCGATGCGGACCACGGCGTCGGCGCCGCGCGGGATCACGGAGCCGGTGAAGAGCTTCACGGCGGTCCCCGTTTCCACCGCGGTGGCGACGACGGTACCGGCCGGCTCGACGGCGACGATCCGCAGGCGTGCGGGCGCCGCGGAGACGTCGGCATGGCGAACGGCGTAGCCGTCCATCGCGGAATACGGCGCGGCGGGTACGGCGCGCCGGGACACGACGTCCTCCGCCGCGACACGGCCGAGCGCATCGAGGATGGTCACCCGCTCGGCGCCGAGGGCATGCGTCGCCTCGAGCACGCGGGCCAGCGCCTCGCCGACGGGAATCACCGCGCTGAGCGATAGCCGCGGGCCGCCCGTGCGTCAATCGAGTGCCGCCGCTAGAATGCCGCACCCATGGTCCAGGTTCTCGGTGTGAGTCTCGCGTGGCCGGTACTGCTGAAGCTCGGCGCCGCCGTGCTGGCGGTGATCGCGGGCTCGGTCATCGCGGCGACGTGGGTGGAGCGCGCGGTGGCGGCCTGGGCCCGCCGGCGGGGACTCACCGCCGACGGGACGCACGTGATCCGCGTCCGCCGCTTCGTCCTGCCGGTCCTGCTGATCGGCGCCCTGCACGCGACGCTCGGCTCGCTCGAGCTGCCGCACAACCTGCAGGCCGTGATCGGCCGGATCCTCGCCGTCGCCAACCTGACGCTGACCCTCTATCTCATCGCGCAGCTGAGCCTGGCACTCCTTGGCCGGCTCACGGCGCGCAACGAGGCGAGCCAGCGCGTGGGCAGCCAGGTGATGACGATGGCGCGCGTGACGCTCGCCATCGTCTTCGGGGCGCTCCTCCTCGACAACCTCGGCATCCATCTCACCGCCCTCGTCACGACGCTCGGCATCGGCAGCCTCGCCGTGGCGCTCGCGTTGCAGGACACGCTCGGCAACTTCTTCGCCGGCCTGTATCTGCAGGCCGACCGCCCGGTCCGCGTCGGTGACTACGTGCGCGTGGACACCGGCGATGAGGGGACAGTGATGCACATCGGCTGGCGCTCGACGCGTCTCCGGACCATCACGAACAACACGGTCGTGCTGCCGAACGAGCGCCTCTCGAAGGCCGTGGTCACCAACTACAGCCTTCCCGACCCCGAGGTCGCGGTCGACGTGCGCGTCACCGTCGCCTACGACAGCGACCTCGACCGCGTGGAGCGCCTGCTGGCCGAGGCGGCGCGCCATGCCAGGGCCGACCACCCCGGGATGCTGGACGATCCGCCGCCGGCGGTGCGGCTGATCCCCGGCTTCGGCCCGAAGGGTCTCGATCTCACGCTCAGCGTGTGGGTACGCGACTTCCGAGACAAGGCAGGGGTCGAGGACGCGCTCCGCCGCCACATCCTGGTGCACTTCCGGGCGGAGGCGATCAAGATCCCGACGACCTAGAAGCCGACCCGAGACTTTGTCTCGGGTCCCGCTTCTAGACAGACCCGCCCGACCGGGCTAGCGAGGGCCGATGGCTACGGCGCGCGACGGCACCACGGTGCTCGGCGGTCTCCGCTTCCACTTCCTCGACTGGGGAACGGCGTCCCGGCCCCCGCTGCTGCTGCTCCACGGCGGCGCGCAGACCGCGCACAGCTGGGACGACGTCGCTCCCGACTTCGCCACCGACCATCACGTGCTGGCGCTCGACCAGCGCGGCCACGGGGACACCGACCGGGCGCCGGGCGGGGTGTATCGCCGTGCGGATTTCGTAAACGACATCCGCGGCTTTCTCGCCGACCGAGGGTGGCCGGCTGCGACGCTCATCGCGCTCAGCATGGGCGGGTTGAACGCGATCGCGTTCGCCGCGGCGCATCCCGACGCCGTGCGTGGGCTCGTGGTGGTCGACGTCGCCCCGACGGTGGAGCGCGGGGGGCGCGACGCGATCGCGCGCCAGCTCACGCGACGCGACTTCGATTCCTTCGAGGACGCGGTGGCTGCCGCGCAGGCGTTCAACCCCCGCCGGACGGTCGAGAACATCCGCGAGCGACTGCGACATGCCCTTTGCCAGACCCCCGACGGGCGCTGGACCTACAAGTTCGACCCGGCGGTCTTCGGCGCGGTCGACCTCGAGCTCGAGGCGCTCTGGGAGGACGTGCGGCGCGTGCGGGCGCCGACGCTCCTCGTCCGCGGGGCCGAGAGCCCGATCCTCGCCGCCGAGACGGCCGAGCGGTTCCGCCGCGAGCGGCCAGGGTCGGCCGTCGCCGAGGTCGCCGGCGCGGGCCACTCCGTGATGGGCGACAACCCCGCGGGCTTCGTCGCCGCCGTGCGACCGTTCCTCGCCCGCCACCGTCTCTGACCGGTGACCCGTCCGGCGGGCGCGCATTCCGCTGCACCGACGTCGCCGCCGCGGCTCGCCTTTCTTGACACCTGCCGGGGCCTCGCGGTCATCAGCATGCTATTCGCGAACTTCGTGAACGTGTTCCTGCACCGCGTGCCGCGGTTGCTGACGCACAACTACGGCGACGTGCTCCGGCCCTTCGATTTCCCGGCACCGGTCTTCCAGTTCCTGATCGGCGTCTCGCTGGCGCTCTTTCTCGAGAAGCACGCCCGCCTCGGCCGGACCGCGCGTGGCGCCAAGGTCGCCGCGCTCAGGCGCTTCGCGCTGCTCGTTCTGCTCGGCATGCTCCTCGACTGCGTCGGGGCGCTGCACGTCGGGCTCCGCTGGGGCGTGCTCCAGACGCTCGGGCTCGGCGGGATGATCGCGACATTGCTCGCCGACGCGCCCGCCGAGGGCGTCGCAGGGGTCGCGATCGCTCTGCTCGGCTGCTTCTCCGGCGCGCTCAACGGCGAGGTGCATGCGAATCCGATCGCCGCGCTCGCGTTCGTGCCGCTCACGCTCGGCGGCCTGCTGCTCGGCCGCGTGCTGCCCCGCGGCGAACGCCAAGGCCTCGGCCGCTTCATCGGATACACGGCGTTGCTCGCGCTCGGGGCGGGCGCGCTGGCCGCGGCGTTCTACGGAGTGGGGATCCCGTTCAACAAGGTGCTCGGCACGAGCAGCTTCGTCGCGCTGGCGGCCGCGCTGTCGGCCGCGACGCTCGCCGTGACGGCGCTCGTCGAGCATCGGGGCGTACGCTTTCCGGACTGGCTCCGCGCGGTGGGCGGCAACGCCCTTACCGCGTGGGTGCTACAGTACGTGCTGGTGTACTACCCGGCGTGGATCGCGTTTCCGAGCTGGCGCCGTCTGCCGTTGGTCCCGGGGATGGTGGCCATCCTGGCCACCACGACGGCGCTGAGCGCGCTCACCGTCGCGCTCGGGCGGCGCGGCATCCGGATCCCGATCTGAGGTGCCGATCGGAACCGGGCCGCGGCCGCGGGAACGCGTGCGTCAGAAGGACTCGAGCGGGCGCATGCCTTCCGCCGGCAGACCGCGCTGTCGCGCGAGGTCCTTGATCGCCTTCCAGGCGAGCTTCGACGGCTCGGCGTGCGCGTTCTCCCACCGGTTGACCGTCGACACGGTCACCGCGATCTCGTGGGCGAACTCTTCCTGCGTCATGCCGAGCTGCTGGCGGAGGGTCCGGATCAAACTGCGGGTGCTGTCAGCCATGCCCGCGAGCTGAGCAACCGACGTGCCACGGGCCACGCGCCCGTGCGCAAGGCTCCACGTAGCGGGCGCAGCAGCGGAGCGCCGAAAAGCGGGCGACGCGACCAAAACGCGCCGCGCGACGCTTGCGCGGCGGACAATGACCTCGCTATGGCGCCGGCATGATCTTCGTTCACGAGGTGCACGACGTGGCCGGCGGCAAGATGGCCGAGTACGGTGAGGCGGTGCGCACCCGCTGGCCGCGCGTGGTCGGGGAACCGGGTCAGGCGCGGCTCCTCTGGTACTGGGAGCTGGCGCACGGCACCGGCGCGAGCTACCAGGCCGTCTCGCTCACCGCCGTGCGCGACTGGGCAGCGTGGGGCGACCTCACCGCGCGCGCCGCCGACTGGCGCCGAGAGGTCGCACCGCTCCTCCGGGAAGTCACCGCGAAGATCCTCCTGCCGGCGCCGTGGTCGCCGCTCGCCGACGCGGACCTCGCGAGCGAGCCGGCCGCGCGCGAGGTCGACCAGCCCGCGCTCTACCTGCACGACACGGGCTGGCCGTTTGCGGGTCAGCTCGACGCGTACGTCACCGCGCTCGGCGACGTCTATCTGCCGCAGATCCGGCGGACGCGCATGATCTCCGTCGTCGGCTGCTGGACCGTCGCCCCGGGCACGGGGCGACACCACGAGGTCGTCCTGCTGCAGCGGATCGAGGACTGGGCGCGCTTCTCGGAGCTGCTCGCCCGGGGCGAGCAGGGGGCGCAACGCGGCGGGTGGATGGTCGAGGGCCTCCGCTACCGCGACCGGTGGGAATCGAAGCTGCTGCGCTGTGCGCCCTGGTCGCCGCGCCAGTAGCCGCTCAGCGGCCGAACGCCGGCATCACGTCGCGCACGAACAGCTCGAGCCCGTCCCAGTCGAACGGCGCGCGGAGCGCCAGGATCACCCATTCGGCGCCGGCGTCCGCATAGGCGCCGATCCGGTCCACCACCTGCGCCGGCGTGCCCACCAGGATCCCGGGCCGGACGAGGTCGGCCATCGGCCCGAACATCAGGTGGAGGTTCTCCTCCTGATGGCGCACGGCCGCCGCGTCGCGCCCGACGGCGAGCCCGAGGTTCACCGTCCGCGTGATGGCACGCGGGTCGCGCTGCTCGCGCTCGCACCAGCGGTCGAGCGTGGCATTGCGGTCGCGGAAGACCTCGGGCGCGAGGAACGGCGCGTTCCAGCCGTCGGCGTGCCGGGCCACGATGCGGAGGAGCCGCCGCTTCCCCTGTCCGCCGATCCACAGGCGGAGCTTCGATTGCACCGGCCGCGGCTCGCAGAGCGCGTCGGCGAGGTGCACCTGGCGGCCCTCGAATGTAACCCGCTCTCCGTCGAAGAGGCGGCGGAGGACGGCGGCCGTCTCGTCGAGCAGGTCGAGCCGATCGCGGATGGAGGGAAAGGGAATGCCGAAGGCGCGCGACTCGATCTCGTTCCAGCCCGCGCCGATGCCGAGCTCGCAGCGGCCGCCGCTCACGTGGTCGATCGTCACCGCCGCCTTCGCGAGGACGCCGAGCGGCCGGTAGCAGACGCAGAACACGAGGCAGCCGACCCGCACGCGACGGGTCTCGGCGGCGAGCGCCGCCATCGTGGCGACGCCTTCGAAGGCGGGCTTGGCAGGGTCCGCGAGGTCCGACACCGAGTAGACGTGGTCCCACACCGAGCACCAGTGAAAGCCCTCGTCGTCCGCCACCCGCCAGAGCCGCCGAAGGTCGGCCAGGGTACAGTCTTGCGGGCCCGCATGGATCCCGAAGCGCATGCGGGGCCTATACACGACTTCGCCGGCGAAAGTCTTCGCGGCGCAACTTCAGCGCTTCGGCTTCGACGGCGTCGTGAGGAGGTCCCGGAGCGTCCCGAGGGTCGTCTTCCGGCTCGACTGCTCGAGCACCTGCTCGGTATCGCGCAGCTCGTCCGCCTCGCCCGCCGCCTTCGCCTGCCGGGCGCGCTCGACCATCGAGAGGCCGATGCGCCGCTTCTCGACGTCGAGCTCCACGACCGTGACGTCGACGGTGTCGCCGACCGACACGATCTGCCGCGGATGCGATACCCGGCGGTCGAGCGCCAGCCGGGAGACGTGCACGAGGCCGTCGAGACCGGGGGCGAGCTCCACGAAGGCGCCGAACTGCTCGAGCCGCCGCACCGTGCCGGAGACGTTCGTTCCGACGGGAAAGCGTTCGACCGCCGTCGCCCAGGGATCCGGTGCCAGTGCACGGAGCGACAGCCCCACGCGGCCACGGCCGCCGCTCGGGTCCGGCTCGAGCTTCACGACCTGCGCCTCGATCCGCTGGCCGACCTGCAGCATCTCGGAGGGGTGCGCGACGCGCGCGTGGCCGAGCTCACTCACGTGGATGAGGCCATCGACGCCGCCGAGGTCGACGAAGACCCCGAAGTCGCGGACCGAGCTGACCGTGCCGCCGACGACGGAGCCCACGCGGAGCTCCGCCCAGACCGCCCGAGCGCGCTCCGCGGCCTCCTCGTCGAGCAGCTGGCGGCGCGACACGACGACGTTCCGGCCGCTCGCCTCGAGCTTCGTGATCCGGAAGCGGAAGCGCTGGCCGACGTACTGCGCGCCCTCGGTCCGCCGGCGGTCGATCTGCGATCCCGGGCAGAACGCGCGCACGTTGCCGATCTGTACGTCGTAGCCGCCCTTGTTCTCGCCGGTGACGAGACCCTCGATCGCGACGCCGTGCGCGAACGCCTGCTCGAGCTCACCCGGGACGTGGCCGCCACGGCCGGCGACGCGCTTCAGCACGATCGACCCCGAGCGGCTGCCGTCGTCCACGACCGTCGCCTCGATCTCGTCTCCCTCGTGGAGCTGAACCTCGCCCGTCTCCGGATCGCGGAACTCGCCGAGGTCGATCGTCGCCTCGGCCTTGCCGCCGACGGCGACGAAGGCGGCCGTCGCGCCAACCGCGATCACCCGCCCGCGGATGACGTCCCCGGCTGCGATCCGCCTCTCGCGCTTGCGCCCCTCCTCGCTCGCCGCGAAAAGCGCGGCAAAGTCCTCCTCGTCGTCGGACGCCGCCATGGCTTCGCCCTCCTATACCCGGCAACGCGCCGAGACGCGATCCGCGCGTGTTGAAGCGCGCCGGCGCGGAAGGATAGGCAGAGACATGGGCGCGATGCCGGTCGTCGTTTTCGCCGACGGGGCCGCCAAGGGGAACCCGGGGCCGGGCGGCTGGGGCGCGATCGTCGTCACCCCGGACGGTCACGTCACCGAGCTCGGCGGCGGCGCCGGTCACACCACGAACAATCGCATGGAGCTGAGCGCGTGCATCGAGGCGCTCCGTCACGTCGGCCCCACGAGCGGACCGGTCGCCGTCCACACCGACTCCGCGTACGTCATCCGCGGCATCCGGGAGTGGATCCACGGTTGGCGACGACGCGGCTGGCGGACGGCGGAAGGCGGCGACGTCGTGAACCGCGATCTCTGGGAAGCGCTCGCCGCAGCCGCCGAGCGCGTGGGCACCGTCACGTGGCACCACGTCCGCGGGCACCAGGGCATTCCGGGCAACGAGCGCGCGGACGAGATCGCGACTGCCTTCGCCGCGGGCCGGCCCCCGGCGCTCTATCACGGCCCGCTCATCCGGTACGACGTTCCGGTGCTCGACATCCCGGTCGACACCCGCCTGCCGGCGCGCCCGCGCGGCACGTCGAGCGCCGGACGAAAGGCGGCCGCGCATTCGTACCTGAGCGTCGTCGACGGCGAGCCCGCTCGCCACACGACGTGGGCCGACTGCGAGCGCCGGGTGAAGGGTCGCTCCGGCGCCCGCTTCAAGAAGGCGATGAGCGGGGCGGAGGAGGAAGCGATCCTGCGCAGCTGGGGGTTCTCGGTGGACGACGTCCGTTGACGACGCGATCTGCGCGCGTTGTCGTCCGACTGAGCGGGGGGTCAGCGGCGGCCGTCGGGTGCGAGACGGAGCCGACCCGCGAGGTCTTCCAGCCACTCCTCGGGGGAGCCGAAGCGGAGCTCGGCCTCCTTGGCGCGTGCCGAGTAGCGGTGCAGGTCGTGGTCGACGACGTAACCGGCACCACCGTGCAGTTGGTGCGCCGCGAGCGTGATGCTCACATAGGCGCGCCCCGTCCACGCTTTCGCGATCGCGATCTCCCGCTCGGCCGCGAGGCCCTCGGCGAGCCGCCAGAGTGCCTGGCGCGTCACGTGGCGGGCGCCTTCGAGCTCGATCGCCATGCCGGCGATCATCTGCTGGACGGCCTGGAACGTACCGATCTTGACGCCGAACTGCTCGCGCTCGCTCACATAGCGCGCGGTCATGTCGAGGACCGCGTCGGCGCCGCCAATCATCTCCGCACAGAGGAGCGCGGCGAGCCGCCGGCGGAGCCGTTCCAGGCGCGGCCATGCAGCCCCGCGCATGCCGGCGAGCGCCGTCGCCGGGAGAACGACGTCGTCGAGCCGCAGCACGCATTGACGGTCATGGGCGAAGGTCCGCGCCGGCACCACCGTCACGCCGGGCGCCCCGGCCGGGACGATCAGTGCGGACACCCCACGCCCGTCGCGCGCAGCCACCACGAACGCGTCGGCCGCGACGCCCTGGAGGACGTAGCGCTTCTCGCCACGCACGACGAAGCCCCGGCGGCGCGATCGCACGGTCGTCTGGAACGCCGACGGGTTGGCCGCGGCTGCCTTCTCCGCCACGGCGAGCGCGACGCGGCTGTCTCCGCGTGCGATCAGCGGCAGCCAGTCGCGTTTCTGCGCCGCCGTACCAAGGGCGGCGACGCCGAGGCCGCCGGCGATCGTCGAGAAGATCGCGAAGGGCGCGACGAAGCGGCCACACTCCTCGAGCAGCAGGCCGAGCTCGAGGAGCGAGGCGCCTTCGCCGCCGTACTCCCGGGGCAGGCCGTAGCCGAACCATCCGAGCTGCGCGACGCCGCTCCAGAACTCGGCGTCGTGCCCCTCTGCCGTCGTCTCCCAGGCACGACGGCGCTCGCGCGTGATCTCGGCGGCGAGGAATCGACGCGCCGCCGCCTGCACCGCCTGCTGGTCGACCCCCGTGCCGAAGTCCATCGTTACTTGCGCGGCAGGCCGAGCCCGCGCTGGGCGATGATGCAGCGCTGGATCTCGTTCGTGCCGCCGCCGAATCGCTGC
This sequence comes from Deltaproteobacteria bacterium, assembly GCA_005879585.1. Taxonomy (GTDB): domain Bacteria; phylum Desulfobacterota; class Binatia; order DP-6; family DP-6; genus DP-3. The sequence continues at coordinate 19,341 of VBKG01000165.1, forward strand.
AGGGGAGCGGTCGTGTAGAGCCACTGGAGCCGGCCGTGCAGCGGCGCCGCCGGGTCGTCGGGCGCGAGCTGTCCCGCGAGCCCGAGGATCTCCATGCCGACGGAGGCGAGCCGTGCGTTCAGCTCCGTGACGTATACCTTCGCCATCGAGCCTTCCTTGGTGGGCACGACGCCCTGATCGACGAGCCACGCGTTCAGGAGGCCGAGCTGGCGGCCGACCTCGACGCGCATCTCGAGATCCGCGATCGCGCGACGCACCCAGGGAACCGCGCCGAGCGGACGGCCGTCGCGCACCGTGCCGCGGACGAACGCCTTCAGATCCTCGAGGAGGCGACGGAGTAACCCCGTCGAGCCGAGCGTGATGCGCTCGAAGTCGAGCGCCATCATGACGTAGTAGAAGCCGTTGCCGCGCTCGCCGATCAGGTAATCGCGCGGCACGCGGACGTCCTCGAAGAAGACCGCGTTGGTGCGGATGCCGGACCACGTCTCGAGACCCTGCACCGTGATTCCCGGACGGTCCATCGGGACGATGAGCAGCGAGATTCCCTTGTGCTTCGGCACGTCGGGCTCGGTGCGGACCGCCAGCCAATCGTGCGTCGCGGTGTGGGCGCCCGTGTTCCAGATCTTCTGGCCGTTCACGACCCACTCGTCGCCGTCGAGCACGGCGCGCGTCTTGAGGGCGGCGAGATCCGTCCCGGCATCGGGCTCCGAGTAGCCGATCGCGAAGTCGACCTCCCCGTGCAGGATGGGGCGCAGCCAGCGCTCTTTCTGCGCCTCGGTCCCGACGCGACGGATCGTCGGCGCGACGGAGGTGATCGAGAGCCGCATGGCAGGGGCACCCGCCGCCTCCATCTCCTCGACGAAGATGTACTGATCGACGGCCGACTTGCCGAGCCCGCCGAACTCCGTCGGCCAGGCGATCCCCCACCACCCCTTGTCGAATATCTGGCGGTGGAAGGCGCGCGCGAGCGGCCCTTCGCCCTCGTTGCCATGTGCGCGCAGCTCGGCACGCAACGCCGGCGTCACGTGCCGGCGCACGAAGCGCCGCACCTCTTGCCGCCAGGCCTGCTGCTCGGGCGCGTCGGCGTAGCGCATCGCTCAGAGCCGGACCATCCGGCGAACGCGGACGACTTCGACGCCCGTCTCGCCGATGACGACGTTGATCAGGAACGTGAAGAGCGAGAGCAGCAGCCAGCCACCGAGCGCGGACCAGAACCCGTGCACCTCGAAGCCGCGGACGACTTCCGACGCGAGCTTCAGCATGGCGGCATTGACCACGAGCGTGAACAGCCCGAGCGTGAGGATGTTGAGGGGCAGCGTCAGGAGCAGGATCAGCGGCCGGACGACGGCGTTCAGGATGCCGATGGTGGCGGCCGCGAAGAACAGCGACCCGATGCCCTGCACCTCGATCCCGCGCACGACGAGGCTCGTCAAATAGAGCGCCACGGCGCTCACCACCCAGCGGATCACGAGCCCGCGCACAGCGCGCGTCTACGTCGAAGCAGGCGCTCCCTGCAAGGGCGAAGTTCTCGCGTCGCATGCGAATCGCGGACCACCCCCGTACGGCGAGCGCCGTGGACTCCCCCAGGACCGCATGGTACGGAACCGTGTCGTCCCGGGAGGTTGCTCTATGGCGCGATTCCGCTCGAATAAACGGGCTAAGGAGCTGCAACGCAAGGCGAAACACGAAGCGAAGGAGGCCCGCAAGCGGGAGCGTCAGGAGAAATCGCAGAGCGGCGAAGCCGACGACGACATCGACTGGAGCCAGGCGGTCGGCGTCACCCCGCCACCCGGCACGGTCCCCGAGCCGGACAAGGACGACGAAGACGACAGCCTCGAGGAAGATGCCGAGGAGGTCGAGAAATGAGGGCGGAGCCTCGCTGACGCCTCGTCGCTAGGAACTGCGACCGAGCTGGCTGCGACCGAGCTGGTAGAAGACCGTGCCGGCGGCCGTCGCGGCCACCAGCGCCGCGAGCCGCCCGCCACGCGTCGGACTCCGCGCGAGCCCGAACGCCAGGCCGACCGAGGCCGCACCGAAAAGCACCAGCGCCGCGTTGTGCTCCGTGAACAGCCGGCGCGCGGCCCGCTGCGGCAGCAGCTTCTCAACGCAGCACGCCGGCGCGGTGCGGCGTGGGCGGCGTCGCGTGGGCGTCGGACGTCGCTACACGGCCGATCGTCGGCGCCAGTGTGAACGGAGGACGACGCCGAGAGACGTGAGGGAGCGATCCGGCACCGGGATCGCGTGAACCGGACGCGACGGTCGGGCCGCCTGATCCTCCGAAAGCGCCGGCGTTGCGGATGGCACGCGCCTGGCAACGCGGCGGCCCGGGGGGAACAACGCATGCACCTGCGCTACGCGCTGCTCGCGCTGCTCGCCGAGGGAGAAGCCCACGGCTACCGGTTGCTGAAGCTCTTCAATCAGCGCCTCGGACCGTTCTGGCACCCGAACATCGGCCAGGTGTACCAGCTGCTTCATGAGCTCGAGCGCCGCGGTCTCGTCGTCCGTCGCGACCAACCATTCGGCACCCGCGTCCGACGTCTCTTCCGGCTCACGTCTCGCGGCGAGCGGGCGCTCGCAACCTGGCTCACGCGCCGACCCGGATGGCCGGCGCCGCTGCGCGACGAGATCTTCGTGCGCCTCCTCGCCGCGGAGCGCCGGGGCGCCGCGGCGCTGCTGGCGCAGCTCGAACGCCACGAAGCCGAATACCGCCGTTACCTCGCGCTCGTCCGGGAGGAAGGCGGACGCCTCGGTACGTCACTGACGCGAAGGCTGGCGCACGACGCGGCTCTCGGTCAGGCCGAAGCTCACCTTCGCTGGCTCGGGCGCTGCCGCGAGGCGCTGGGCGCCCGCGGGGACACGTTCATGGCCCGCGCGTCCTGACGCGGTGACGGTGGTCAGGCGGCGAGCGAGCCGTCGAGCGCCGCGACGAGGCCGTCGGGAGCCGCCGTGACCTCGCCCGAGAGCGGGTGCACCCACCGCCAGCGGCTGCTCGCGCGCAGGACCGGGCGTCCGTCACCGGCGCGCGCCACGTGTTGATGGACGTTCATCGTGTCGCCGAGTGACCCGAACCAGGTGGTGGTCTCCAGCCGATCGCCGTAGCGCGCGGCCTCGCGATACTCGAGGTCGCCACCGGTCAGCAGCGGGACGGTGCCGTCCGACACGAGGCGCGCGAGAGGCCAGCCGGCCTGCTCGATCGCCTCGAACGCCGCCTGCGCGACGACGTCGAGGTAGACTGCGTTGTTCACGTGGCCGAGCGAATCGATCTCGTACACGCGGACCTGGTGCGTCGCGCGCGCGGGGCGCGGCGGTGGCGGCGGGGCATGCCAGCCGTCGCGCTCCTGCGGTCCGCTCGCGCCGAGGCGGAAGGCGTCTTCCATCTCCCGCGGCACCCGCCGCGGCCTTCCACTCGCACGGTCGACGTAGACCCAGTCGGTCAGCGCGGACAGGCGCAGGCGGCCATCGGCACCACGCAGCTCGTAGCGACGGTGCGAGCGTACCCGCCGGAAGTCCTCGACCCAGGTCCGGATCTCCAATTCTTCGCCGGCCGTCGTCGGGCAGAGCACCGTGAACGTCGACCGACGAACGAGCCACACCGCACCCGCGGCGGCGTACCACGCGGCATCGAAGCCGGCCGCCGCGCTCGCCTCGACGGCCGCGTGCGCGAGATAGCGGAGGTAGACGGCGGGATGCACCCGCCCGAAGGGATCGAGCTCGTGGTGGCGGACCGCCACACGGGCCGTGTACACGCCGCTCACGACGCCGGGCTTGCTAGCATACTCCCGGCGCCGTTTACAGCCGGCGACCAGGCCAGCTACAGGTCTCGCCGTGCCGACGGCCGGCCTGCCGTTGCCGCTCCGGAACGCGCTCGCCGCGCTCGCGATCGCCGCACTCGACGACGACAGCGCCGTCGCGGCGCTCCGCTGGCTCGCGGAGCCGACGGGCGAGCTCGCGCCCGGCGCCGCGAAGAGGCTCGCCGACGTGCACCTCGTCGAGCCTGGTGGTGCGGTGCTGCTCGAGGTGCACGCGACGCACGCCGCCGTGGCCGCCGCGCACGCCGCCCGCGCCCTGAGCGCCGCGGCGGCTCACCGCGACGCCCTGCCGCCGTCGTCGGACACGCCGATCGCGGTCGCGATCCGGGGGGCCGCCGTGCTCTGGCGGGAAGGGCTCTTCTTCGAGGTGCACGAGGTGCTCGAGGCTGTCTGGAAGACGGCCAAAGGCGACACGCGCCAGGCGCTCCAGGGCGTCATCCAGATCGCCGTCGCCTACCACCATCTCTCGCACGGTAATTCACGCGGCGCCCGTACGCTCATGACGGAAGGCCGCGGCCGTCTCGAGCGTGTTCCCCCGAGCGTGCTTTGGCCGCTCGACGTCGGCGCGCTACTCGACGCGACAGCGCCCTGGGCGACCGCACTCGTCGGCCGTCGGCCGACGCCCCCTGCCCATCCGCTGCTGGCGCTCGCCGGTTAGGACAGCGACGCGCGCCGTGGCGCGCCTGGTCGCGGCAGACTCTTCGGGAAAGGACCGCACGAAGGGATGTAATCCGCCCTGCGCGAGCGGATCGCGCGAGCCTGTTCTGCCGCGCCGGCACCGCGGCCGCGGCACGACGCTCGCGCGACGCACCGGCGTCTCACCCTCGCGTCCGACACCCAACCCGAAACGAAGTCGGGTCGCCGTTCACACCGCGAGGCGACGCTTCAGCGCCGCGACCGAGGCGAGCTGGTCCCGCCAGACGTCGAGGGTGACGATCGTCCGGTCGACCTCGGCGCGGAGCGCGTCGAGCTCGGCACGCTCGACGGGCGCCAGGGCCGCCTCGAGCCGGGAGAGGATCGTCCCGATGCCGCCCGTGTCTGCGAAGCGCCGGTCGAGCGCTTCGCGGCTCTGCAGCAGGCGTGCGGCGTTCCAGGAGAGCGTGGCTGCCGTCTCGGATTGCGGCGGGGCGGGCGCCGCCGGCGGCGACTCGGGTGCAGGGGCGGGCACCCGGGACGGCATGACCCGTACCTCCGCCGGCGGCTCGGCCGGCGCCACCCGCTCGAAGGGACCCAGCGCCCGCACCCAGAACCGCTCGTACTCGGCGCGCCGCGCGGGATCACGGAGGATCTCGTACGCCTGCTTCACCTGCCGGAACCGCACGCCGTCGCCGCCGACGTCGGGGTGTGTCGCGCGCGCCACCTCGAGCCAGCGCTGGCGGATCACGTCGCCGCAGCTGAGCGGCGCGACGCCGAGAATCCGGTACAGGTCCATCCGGCGTCGTTCTGCCATCGCACCGAGCAGCACGACGGCTCGATCGACCACGTAGTCGGGCGTCACGCCGCGCCGGCGCGCGGTCCGGCAGATCTCCGCGTAATGCGCGGAGCTGCGCGCCCGAGCTGTGTCGACGAGGAGGTCGTAGAGAAAGACGGCCTCGTCGTCGGGGCACGTGAAGAGCTCCTCGAGAGCCCCCGCGTCGAGGATCTTCGCGAGGCCCGCAAGGGCGAGCCGCCGGTTGCGCATTGCCATCCGCCGCGGGCGGGGTTTCTATCAGAAAGACCTCCGCGCCGGAAGAAAATTCTTTCGGAGGCCGCCGCCGTTTGCATTCGCGGGAACCTTGGGCGAGACTCCCGCGCCGATGATGGGCGGACGGCTGGCGACACTGCTCGCGCTCGCGGTGATCGCCTTCCCGACGATCGGTGTTGCGCAGATCCCGCTCGACTCGCAGGGCCGCCGCGGTCTCCGGGACCGATACAATGGTCCGCAGACGAATCAGAAGCTCGACGACAACATCCGCAAGCTGAACGGCGACGACCCCGAAGCCCGCCTCGAAGCCGTCCGGGCGCTCGGCGAGATCAACGAGCCGAAGGCGATCGAATATCTCCTCCAGGCGGCGAACGATCCCGACATGCGCATCCGCATCAAGGCGATCGACACGCTCGGCAACGCGCACGCCAAAGACGCCAGCGGGCTGCTCATCCAGCAGCTGTTCCTGCGCTCCACGGACCTGCCGACGAAGCAGCGCATCCTCGCCGCGCTCGGCAAGATCGGGGATACGCGCGCGACGGGCCCGATCCTCGACATCCTCTCGCGCGACATCGACCCCGCCGTGCGCGGGAACGCGATCTTCGCGCTCGGCGAGATCGGCGACCATCCGCGCACGCCCGGCGCCAGCCGTCGTGCCGCCGGCACTCGCCGTGGATCGCCGGACGCCGCCAAGCGCGGCCTCGCCGTAGGAGGCCGACCCGAGATACATCTCGGGTCGGGAGCGGACGCGAGAGTGGAACGCTCGGTGACCCGCGCGCGCCGCATGTCGCGGCCGGCGAAAGCCGGCGCGACAGACGAGGTACGGCCCGCCCCGCCGACGCCTCTGTGGCGATGCCTGTCCAGCACGCCGAAGGCTGGCGGCTTCACCGCTGCGGCGGCATCCGCCGATCGAGCGATGCGCGCCGGGTGCGTACCCCGCATGCCGCGCTGGCTTCGCCAGCCGCGGCACGGCAGTCACGCGTGGTACTGTCCCGTCACGCTCGCGTCTGGCTCCGACCCGAGACATGAGTCTCGGGTCGCGCTCCTGCGCTCAGCGGGCGGGACGCCCGTGCAGGTACTCGCGCAGCGCTTCGGTGATGAACGTGCGCAGCAAGCGCTCGTCGCGCAGGCACTGGAGCCGGACCCGTCGCCAGAGATGACGCGGTACGCGC
>VBKG01000166.1 GCA_005879585.1 Deltaproteobacteria bacterium
TCCTCACCGAGGAGCGCGGACGTCCGGTCGACGCCGCCATCCGCGAGCGGCTCGCGACGGGCGACCCGGGAGCGGTGATCGGCGAGGCCGCCCTCAAGGGCGACAGCCCGGTGTGCGCGGAAGCCGTCGAGATGTTCCTCGGCCTCTACGGCGCGCAGGCGGCGAACCTGGCGCTCACCGTGATGGCGGTCGGCGGCGTCTTCATGGGCGGCGGCATGGTCGTGAAGCTCCTGCCGCTCGTGGCGGCGCCCTTCATGCGCCGCTTCACGGCGAAGGGGCGCTACGCGGATCTCCTCCGGGGCATCCCCGTCCGCGTCCTCCTCGATCCGGCGACGGGCCGGCTCGGCGCGGCTCACGCGGCCTGCGATCTGCTCGAGTGACCCCGGCCCGCGCGGGCGGCCCGCGCGGGCGTTGACGCGCGCCAGCCGACGGTGTTACCCGGAGGCCGCTTGCTTGCTATCCGCACCGCCGGCCGAACGACCGTCGCAGCCGCGGCGCTGCTTCTCGTCGCCGCGTGCGGCGAGAAGGCGATCGATTGGAACGCACCGGAGAACTTCGTGCTGCGCGAGAAGAGCTCGAAGGTCGATGACAAGGTGAAGCTCGAGTACGTGTCGCTCGTCGACGCCACCGCCAAAGCGGTGTACGACGCGCTGGCCGACGTCGAGCATTTTCCCGATTTCATCCCGGGCGTCGACAACGTCCAGCTGCTCAGCGTGAGCGGCGACACGAGGACGGTCCAGATCGCGCAGCGGGTCATCGGTCGCCAGTCGAACGCCAAGGTCGAATGGACGTTCCACCCCGACCAGCTCCGCATCGAGTTCAAGACGCTGGTCAGCAATCTCTCGAACAACGACGGGACCTACGAAATCACGGCGTCGCCCGACGGCAAGCGGTGCATCGTCCACAGCACCTTCCTCGTGGCCGAGCCGGCCGGCTCGGCGGCACCGATCGGCGTCCTCGCGTCCGGCACGCGCGAGGCCTTCCTCGCCGCGGCGCGCGGCGTGAAGGCGCGAGCGACCGGCGCCAAGAAGTAGCGCCCGCTACGGGCCGAGGCGCGCGCCGCCGTCGGCCGCGAAGAAATGGAGCGCGCCCGCCGGCGCCGCAACGCAGGCCGGCAGCTCCCCGCCGGGCCCGAGGAGGCGCACCGTCACGTCGTGCTCCCCGACCCGGGCCCGCACGATCGTCTCGGCGCCGAGGAGCTCGCGGCGTGCCGGATCGGGCACCGCGACCAGCGCGCCGGCCGGCTCGCTCACGGGAGCGAACGCCTCCGGCCGGACACCGACGACGACGCGGCGCTCGCCGCCGAGCCGCGCGGGGAGCCACGGCGGCACGGCCAGGCGCTGCCCACCGACCCGTAGCGCGCCGTCCACGACCTCGGCCGCGATCAGGTTCATCGGCGGCGTCCCGACGAAGCCGGCGACGAACGTGTTCGCCGGACGCGCGTAGACGTCGGCGGGCGCCGCGACCTGCTGGATCCGGCCGCGCTCGAGCACGACCATCCGGTCCCCGAGCGTCATCGCCTCGGTCTGCTCGTGCGTCACGTACAGCGTGGTCACGCCGAGCCGGCGCTGCAGCTCGCGGACGTGCTGGCGGAGCGCGGCGCGCAGCGGTGCGTCGACGTTCGACAGCGGCTCGTCGAGGAGGAAGAGCGCCGGCCGGCGAACGAGCGCCCGCGCGAGCGCCACCCGCTGGCGCTGCCCGCCGGAGAGCTGCGCAGGGCGGCGCTCGAGCAGCGATGCAACGTCGACGAGGGCCGCAGCTTCCTCGGCGCGCCGCCGCCGGTCGTCGCGTACCACGCCCTGCATGCGAAGCGGGAACTCGATGTTCCGCCGCACGGTCATGTGCGGATAGAGCGCGTAGCTCTGGAAGACCATGGCGACGTCGCGCCGGTGGGGCGCCAGGCGCTCGATCGGCCGGCCGTCGACGCGGATCGAGCCGCTCGACAGCGGCTCGAGCCCGGCCGTCAGCCGGAGCAGCGTCGACTTCCCGCAGCCCGACGGGCCGAGCACGGTCACGAGCTCGCCGTCGGCAACGGCGAGCGTGAACTCGGCGAGGGCGACGACGTCGTCGAACCGCTTGGTGACCTGCTCGAACTCCGCCCGCGCCATCAGCGGCCGCTGCCGGCGAAGACACCCGAGCGCAACGCCGGCTCGATCACGACGATGACGGCGAGCGCCGGCACGAGCATCAGGGCCGCGACCGCGCTCGCGAGGCCGGGGTGCCCGAAGGCCGTCAGGTAGTAGACGAGCGGCGGCAAGGGCCGGTTCGTCACCTGGAGCAGCAGCGCGAACCCGAACTCGTCCCACGAGACGAGGAACACGAGCATGCTCGCCGCTGCGATCGACGGGCGGACGAGCGGCAGGCTCACGCGCCAGAACGCGGCCGCGGGACTCGCGCCGTCGAGCCGTGCCGCGTCCTCGAGGTCCCGCGGCACGCTCCGGAACGCGCTCCGGAGGACGAGGAAGGCGAGCGGCAGCGCGAGCAGCGTGTGGGCAAGCCAGAGGCCGGTCCCGAAGGGGCTGTTGTAGATGCCGAGGCGGATCGAGAGCGCCGCCAGCGGGATCGCGAGCGCGATCGTCGGAAACACGCGGGCGACGACCAGCGCGCCGTCGAGACCGCGGTCGACGCCCGGCCGCCGCGCCGCCGCCCACGCCGCCGGCAGCGCGATCGCCAGCGTCGACGCCACCGTGAGCGCAGCCACCAGCACGCTGAGTGCGAGGCCGCCGCGCAGGTCGACGGCGTCGGCCAGCAGGCGGACGTTCTCGAGGGTCAGGGTCCGCGGCACCCAGGTCGGCGGCCAGGCGAAGCTCTCGCGCTCGGGCGTGAACGCCTGCTTCAGCACGAGGCCGAGGGGCAGCAGATCCGCTGCGGCCACGGCCAGGACGATCGCGAGCGCGACCCGTCTCACGGCGCCGTCCCGCGGCGGACGAGCGGCAGCGTCAGCACGACGCTGAGGAGCGCCAGCAGGGTCGACGCCGCCGCCGCGGCGCCGTCGTTCCCGTAGTCGGACCACTGGTGATACGCGTAGGTCGAGAGCACCGGGAGACCTTCCGCGCCGGCGAGCATGAGCGGCGTCGCGAACACGCGGAGCGCGTCGAGCCCGCGCAGGAGGACGGCCGAGAGCAGCGCCGGACGGAGCAGCGGCAGCGTGATGAAGGCGAAGCGCCGGAGCCCTCCCGCACCGTCGAGGCTCGCCGCCTCGCCGAGCTCCTCGGGAATGGCGGTCAGCGCGGCGAGCAGCATCAGGAACACGACCGGCGTCACGTGCCACGCGTCGGCCGCGACCACGGTCAGGAACGTGAGCGGCCGGCCGGGCAGCAGCCACGCGACCGGGCCGACGCCCGCGGCCGCGAGCGCCGCGTTGGCGTAGCCGCGCGGCGCGAACACGTAGCGCATGACCGTCAGGAAGACGACCTCGGGCAGCGCGAACGGGATCATGACGACGGCGCGCAGCAGGCGGCGTGCGGGCAGCCGCGCCGCGAGGACGACCGCGAGCGCGAGCCCGCCGGCCACCTCGACGGCGACGATCGCGATCGGCAGCACCACGTTGCCGACGACGGCGCGCCAGAAGAGCCCGTCGGCGACGAGCAGGCGGAAGTTGGCGACGCTCGGAAAGGCGCCGGTCAGCGTGTCGGTGAACGACAGCTTCACGGCGTAGAGCGTCGGCTGCACGAGAAATGCCGCCAGGTAGAGGAGCAGCGGCGCCGCCGGAAGCCAGGGACGGAGCGCGCGCACGGCCTACGGGCTCGCAGCCGCTTCCCGTGCAGCGGCGTGCAGGACCGCATCGGGGTCTCGGTGCTCGAACACGACGGCGCGGAACGCCTCCTGCCACCGCCGGCTGAGCGCCGGATAGTCCGGGCGCGCGGGCCGCGGGCGCACCTCGGCGCGCATCGCGGCGAAGCCCGCGAGCGGCTCGCCGTCGCCGACCGCCACGTCGCGGCGCGGAGAGAACCAGCCGAGGCGCTTCGCGAGCTCTGCCTGCACGTCGTGCGAGAGCACGTAACGCACGAGGCCGAGGGCCGCGTCGCGGTGCGGAGCGTTGCACGGGATGCCGAGGTAGCCGCCGCCGAGCACGGTCGCCCGTCCCCGCGGGCCGCGCGGCAACGGTGCGGACCGGATCGGCTCCGGGCTGAGGCCCTGGCTCTCGTACAGCGACATCACGAACGGCCAGTTGAGGTGCAGCAGGATCTCGCCCCGCGCCATCGCCTCCGCCACCGTCGGCTCCTTGAACGTCGCGCTCTCGGGATGGAGGTACGGCGCGAGCGCGGCGAAGAAGCGAAAGGCGGCGAGCGCACCGGCGTCGTCCAGCACGTCGCCGCTGCCGCCCGCCGCCCAGACGAACGGCAGGACCTCGCAGGTGAGCCCCTCGTAGAGCGCGCCCTTGAACGCGACCTTGCCGGGGTGGGCCCGCGCGATGGCGAGCAGCGCCGCCCAGTCGGCCGGCGGCTCGCCGAGCGCGGCATGGTCGTACACGAGGGCCTGCCAGCCGAGGCGATGCGGCAGGAACCGGAGACCGTCGATCGTGCCCGCGCCGACCGCGTCGTGGAAGAGTGCGGCGAGCTCGGGTTGCAGCTCGGTCGCGTCAATGGGACAGACGTACGGGGCCGTCGGTGCGAGCGCGTAGACGTCGAGCTCGACGAGGTCGAGGGTTCCCCGACCTCCAGCCGACTCGGCCGCGACGGCCCGGCGGATGTCGGCGTACTGCTGCGGCACGAGGACGACGCGGACACCGCTCTCGCGCTCGAAGTCGGCGACCAGCGCCCGATACACCGGCAGCTCGCTCGGCAGCAGCGCGACGGCCACGGTGAGCGACCCGTGCTCGGTGCGACATGCGACCAGGAAGAGCGCCGCAGCCAGGCAGGCAACACGGCCAGGCACGGCGTCGCATAACACCCCGCCCGCGCCCCGGCCACGACCGTCCACGCGTGGGCCGCGCAGCGCCGGATCGATGCCGCCCTGACGCACCCGAGCGACGAGATGAAGCGACGTCTCGACGCCCTCGGCTACGTCAACTGACGCCGCTTGGGCGGCGGCTCCCGTCGTTTCGACCCCGGTCTACCTGGAAGCCGTGATTTAACCTCTTGGCAGCAGCGCGGTATTGACCTGCGGACAATGTCCCCCGATCGCGGGAGCATCAAGGAGCCCACATGAGGACCGACGCCAGGTCCGGCCGCGCGCCGGTCACCCTGAACGGGCGGACGACCCCGCCCATGGACCGCCTGGACGACCAGAAGCTGCTCGAGGTCCTGACCGCGCTCCGGAAGGGCAACTTCGCGCCACGGTTGCCCGCCAAGTGGACCGGGATCGCAGGCAAGATCGCCGACACCGTGAACGATGTGATGGATGTGAACCAGCGCATGGCGCGGGAGCTCCGCCGCCTGGCGACGGTCGTCGGCAAGGAGGGACGGATCGACCAGCGCGCCTCGCTCGCGCACTTCACCGGGGCCTGGGCCGCGTCGCTCGATTCCGTGAACGCGCTGATCGGCGACCTCGTTCATCCGACGAGCGAGATGGCGCGGGTGATCGGCGCCGTCGCCAAGGGCGACCTCACCCAGACCATGGCGCTCGACCACGACGGCCGCTCGCTGCACGGCGAGTTCCTCCGCACCGCGAAGACCGTGAACCGGATGGTCGGGCAGCTCGGGGCGTTCTCTTCCGAGGTGACGCGCGTGGTCCGCGAGGTGGGGACGGAAGGCAAGCTCGGCGGCCAGGCCGACGTGAAGGGCGTCGCCGGGACGTGGAAGGACCTCACCGAGAGCGTGAACTCGATGGCGGCGAACCTGACCGCCCAGGTGCGCAACATCGCGGAGGTGACCACCGCCGTCGCGACCGGCGATCTCTCGAAGAAGATCACCGTCGACGTGCGGGGCGAGATCCTGGAGCTCAAAAACACCATCAACACGATGGTCGACCAGCTGCGGTCGTTCGCGTCCGAGGTGACCCGCGTGGCCCGCGAGGTCGGCTCCGAGGGCAAGCTCGGCGGCCAGGCGGACGTGCGCGGCGTCGCCGGGACGTGGAAGGACCTGACCGACAGCGTGAACTCCATGGCGGGTAACCTGACCGCCCAGGTCCGCAACATCGCCTACGTGACCAAGGCGGTGGCCAACGGCGACCTCTCGCAGAAGATCACGGTCGACGTGAAGGGCGAGATCCTCGAGCTCAAGAACACCGTCAACACCATGGTGGACCAGCTGAGCTCCTTCGCCGCCGAGGTCACGCGCGTGGCGCGCGAGGTCGGCACCGAGGGCAAGCTCGGCGGACAGGCCGAGGTGAAGGGCGTCGCCGGCACCTGGAAGGACCTGACCGACAGCGTCAACCTGATGGCCACCAACCTGACCGTCCAGCTGCGCGACGTCTCCAAGGTGGCAACCGCGATCGCCGGCGGCGACCTCACGCAGAAGATCACCGTCGACGTCCGCGGCGAGATTCTCCAGATCAAGAACGTCATCAACACGATGGTCGACCAGCTGAGCTCCTTCGCCGCGGAGGTCACACGCGTGGCGCGCGAAGTGGGCACCGACGGGCGGCTCGGCGGGCAGGCCGACGTGAAAGGCGTCGCCGGGACGTGGAAGGACTTGACCGACAGCGTCAACGTGATGGCCGGCAACCTGACGGCCCAGGTGCGGAACATCGCCGAGGTGACGACCGCGGTCGCGACCGGGGACCTCGCCAAGAAGATCACGGTCGACGTGCGCGGCGAGATCCTCGAGCTCAAAGACACCATCAATACGATGGTGGATCAGCTGCGCTCGTTCGCGTCGGAAGTCACCCGCGTCGCCCGCGAGGTCGGCTCCGAAGGCAAGCTCGGCGGCCAGGCCGACGTGCGCGGCGTGGCCGGCACGTGGAAGGACCTGACCGACAGCGTGAACTCGATGGCGAGCAACCTGACCGCGCAGGTCCGGAACATCGCCGACGTGACCAAGGCCGTGGCGGCCGGCGACCTGTCGAAGAAGGTCACCGTCGACGTCCGCGGCGAGATCCTCGAGCTCAAGAACACCGTCAACACGATGGTCGACCAGCTGCGATCGTTCGCCGACGAGGTGACGCGCGTCGCGCGCGAGGTCGGCACCGACGGCAAGCTCGGCGGCCAGGCGGAGGTCAAGGGCGTCGCCGGCACGTGGAAGGACCTGACCGACAGCGTGAACTCGATGGCGAGCAACCTGACCGCCCAGGTCCGGAACATCGCCGACGTCACCACGGCGGTCGCCACCGGCGACCTCTCGAAGAAGATCACCGTGCACGTGAAGGGCGAGATCCTGGAGCTGAAGAACACGATCAACACGATGGTCGACCAGCTCCGGTCGTTCGCCTCCGAGGTGACGCGCGTCGCGCGCGAAGTCGGCACCGAGGGGAAGCTCGGCGGGCAGGCGGACGTGAAGGGTGTCGCCGGGACGTGGAAGGACCTGACCGACAGCGTCAACTTCATGGCCAGCAACCTCACCACGCAGGTCCGGAACATCGCCGACGTGACGAAGGCCGTCGCCACGGGGGACCTGTCGAAGAAGATCGCCGTCGACGTGAAGGGCGAGATCCTCGAGCTCAAGAACACCATCAACACGATGGTGGATCAGCTGCGGTCGTTCGCCGACGAGGTGACCCGTGTCGCGCGCGAGGTCGGCACCGAGGGCAAGCTCGGCGGCCAGGCGAGCGTCCCCGGCGTCGCGGGCACGTGGAAGGACCTCACCGACAACGTGAACTTCATGGCCGGGAACCTGACCGCCCAGGTGCGGAACATCGCGGCGGTCACGACCGCCGTCGCAGGCGGCGACCTCTCGAAGAAGATCACCGTCGACGTCCGGGGCGAAATCCTCGAGCTGAAGGACACCATCAACACGATGGTCGATCAGCTGCGGTCCTTCGCGGCGGAGGTGACGCGCGTGGCGCGCGAGGTCGGCACCGAGGGCCGCCTCGGCGGCCAGGCGACCGTGCCCGGCGTGGGCGGCACGTGGAAGGACCTCACCGACAGCGTCAACTTCATGGCGAGCAACCTGACCGGCCAGGTGCGCAACATCGCCGACGTCACCAAGGCCGTGGCCAACGGCGACCTGTCGAAGAAGATCACGGTCGACGTGAAGGGCGAGATCCTGGAGCTCAAGAACACCGTCAACACGATGGTGGACCAGCTGAGCTCCTTCGCCTCCGAGGTCACGAGAGTAGCCCGAGAAGTTGGCACCGAGGGAAAGCTCGGCGGTCAGGCGCAGGTAAAGGGCGTCTCGGGCACCTGGAAGGACCTGACCGACAATGTGAACCTCATGGCTGCGAACCTCACGAACCAGGTGCGCGGCATCGCCAAGGTGGTGACGAGCGTCGCCAAGGGCGACCTCGACCGCAAGTTCACCGTCGAGGCCAAGGGCGAGATCGCCGCGGTGGCGGACACCATCAACAGCATGATCGACACGCTCGCGACCTTCGCCGATCAGGTGACGACCGTCGCCCGCGAGGTCGGCGTCGAGGGCAAGCTCGGCGGGCAGGCGAGCGTCCCGGGCGCGGCGGGCACGTGGAAGCACCTCACCGACAACGTGAACGGCCTCGCGGCCAACCTGACCACCCAGGTCCGCGCCATCGCCGAGGTCGCGACCGCGGTGACCAAGGGCGACCTGACGCGCATGATCACCGTCGAGGCGAAGGGCGAGGTGGCGGCGCTCAAGGACAACATCAACGAGATGATCGTCAACCTCAAGGACACGACGCGGAAAAACAGCGATCAGGACTGGCTGAAGACCAACCTCGCCAACTTCAGCCGCATGCTCCAGGGCCAGAAGGAGATGCTCGCCGTCGCGCGGCTCATCCTCTCGGAGCTCGCGCCGCTGGTCGGCGCCCAGCACGGCATGTTCTACATCATGGACGCCTCCGGCCAGGAGCCGATCCTCCGGCTGCTCGCGAGCTACGCCCACAAGCCGCGGAAGGGCGTCGGTACTGCGTTCCGTCTGGGCGAGGGGCTCGTCGGGCAGGCCGCGGTCGAGAAGGAGAAGATCCTCCTCACCAACGTGCCGCGCGGCTACGTCCACATCACGTCGGCCCTCGGCGAAGCGCCGCCGCTCGACGTCCTGGTCCTGCCGGTGGTGTTCGAGGGGCGCATCAAGGCGGTCATCGAGCTCGCCTCCTTCGACCGCTTCAGCGCGACGCACCACGCCTTCCTCGATCAGCTGATGGAGAGCATCGGCATCGTCCTCAACACGATCGAAGCCAACATGCGGACCGAGGACCTGCTGAAGCAGTCGCAGTCCCTGGCCCAGGAGCTCCAGGTGCGACAGCTCGAGCTGCAGCGGAGCAACGCCGAGCTCGAGGAGAAGGCGAAGCTGCTCGCCGACCAGAACGTCGAGGTGGAACGGAAAAACCGGGAAGTCGAGCAGGCGCGTCAGGCGCTCGAGGAGAAGGCGTCGCAGCTGGCGCTCACCTCCAAGTACAAGTCGGAGTTCCTCGCCAACATGTCACACGAGCTCCGCACGCCGCTGAACAGCCTGCTCATCCTCGCCGAGCAGCTGTCGGCCAACATCGACGGGCACCTGACGGTCCGGGAAACGGACTACGCGCGGACCATCCACAGCGCGGGGACCGACCTCCTGAAGCTCATCAACGACATCCTGGATCTCGCCAAGATCGAATCCGGCACGGTCACCGTGGACTTCGCCTTCGTCGCGCTCGCGGAGCTCGAGGACTACGTGGAGCGGACGTTCCGTCCGGTCGCGGAATCCAAGGGCCTCGGCTTCCGCGTGGAGGTCGACGCCCGGACGCCGGAGACGCTGCAGACGGATTCGAAGCGCCTCCAGCAGATCCTGCGGAACCTGCTCTCGAATGCCTTCAAATTCACCGAGCGCGGCAGCGTCACGTTACGCGCGGGCCTGGCGACGGAAGGCTGGGACCCCACCAACGAGGTGCTCAACCGCGCGCCGAGCGTCGTGGTGTTCTCAGTGAGCGACACCGGGATCGGTATCCCGCCCGCCAAGCAGCGGATCATCTTCGAGGCGTTCCAGCAGGCCGACGGCAGCACGAGTCGCAAGTACGGCGGCACCGGTCTCGGGCTGGCGATCAGCCGCGAAATCGCGCGCCTGCTGGGCGGCGAGATCGCCGTCGTCAGCGCCCCCGACAAGGGCAGCACGTTCAAGCTCTACGTGCCGCAGTCCCGTCATCCGGTGCGGGCGCGCGCGACGTACACCCGCAAAGATGCCGCCGAACCTGCGCCCAGCGCCGCGCCGTCGCGGCCCTTCGTCCCGGCCGACGACGTCCACGACGATCGCCGGGACCTCGGTCCCGACGACCGCGTGCTGCTCGTCGTGGAGGACGACCTGCCGTTTGCCGACGTCATCGTCGACGTCGCGCACCGCCACGGCTTCAAGGCTGTCGTCGCATCGCGCGGTGTCGAGGCGCTGGCGCTCGCGCGCGAGCTTCGGCCGCACGCGATCACGCTCGACCTGAAGCTGCCCGACGTGAGCGGGTGGCGCGTCCTCCGCCAGCTGAAGAAGGACCTCGCACTCCGCCACATCCCCGTCCACGTGATCTCGGTCGAGGATGAGCTCGCTGCCGCCCTCGCCCACGGGGCGCTCGCCGCGGCGTCGAAGCCGTTGACCGGCGCGGGCGTCGACGCGGCCGTTGCGCGGCTCGACGGCTGGATCAACCGCACCGTTCGCAACCTCCTGCTCGTGGAAGACGATGACGTGCAGCGCGCGAGCGCCGTCAGGCTCATCGGGAACGGCGACGTCCGTACGCTCGCGGTGCCGACGGGCGCGGACGCTCTCGCCGCCGTCGAGCACGATCAGTTCGACTGCACCGTCGTCGACCTCGGCCTGCCCGACATGGACGGCATGGAGCTGATCGAGCGGCTCCGGCGCTCCCCGTCCTTCGGCGATCGCCCGGTCATCGTGTACACCGCGCGCGACCTCGATCCGCAGCAGGAGCAGCGTCTCGGCCGGCTCGCGCAGAGCATCATCGTGAAGGACCCGCTCGCGGCCGACCGCCTGGTGGACCAGACGGCCCTCTTCCTCCACCGCGCCGTTGCCGGCTTGCCCGAGGCCCAGCGGCGGCTGCTCGAGCGGCTCCACGACGACAGCGTGGCGCTCGGCGGCAAGAAGATCCTGCTGGTCGACGACGACGTGCGGAACCTCTTCGCCATGACGAGCGTCCTCGAACGCCACGGCATGACCGTCGTCTCGGCCGAGAACGGCCGGGACGCGATTGCGGCGCTGCACGGTACCCCCGGCATTGACGCGGTGCTGATGGACATCATGCTGCCCGAGATGGACGGCCACGAGACCACCCGCGCGATCCGGGGAACGGCGGGATTCAAGACCTTGCCGATCATCGCCGTGACCGCCAAGGCGATGAAGGGCGATCGCGAGAAGTGCATCGACGCGGGGGCGTCGGACTATCTCGCCAAGCCGATCGACACCGAGCAGCTGCTCTCGCTGCTCCGGATCTGGCTCGGGCGGTAGGGGCGCAGGATGGCGGACGCGATGGACCGGACCAGCATTCTCATCGTGGACGACAGTCCCGAGAAGATCGTCGCCCTGGAGTCGATCCTCGACGAGCTCGGACAGGACATCGTGAAGGCGGCGTCGGGCCGGGAGGCCCTCCGGCACCTGCTCACCCGGGACTTCGCTGTGATCCTGCTCGACGTTCGGATGCCGGTCATGGACGGGTTCGAGACCGCGGCGCTGATCCGCGAGCGCCCGCGATCGGAGCACACGCCGATCATCTTCGTGACCGCGTTTCCCGACGAGACGCACGTGGCCCGTGGCTATTCCCTGAAGGCCGTCGACTACATCTTCACGCCGGTCGTCCCGGACGTCTTGCGTACCAAGGTCGCCGTCTTCGCCGACCTCCACCAGATGACGGCGCAGGTGAAGCGCCAGGCGGAATCGCTCCGCCAGCGGGCCGCTCAGCTCCACCGGCTGAGCACGGCGTCGCTCGAGATCAACGGCGCGCAGTCGTTGGACGACATGGTCAAGGTGGTCGCGGACAGCGCCCGCGAGATCCTGGGTGTGCCGCGCGCCGTCGCGACCGCCCGGGTGCACGACCGCCGTATCCACCGCGCGACATCGCCCGCGGCCCTGGCGGCGCCGCTGGACGGGGCAGAGGACGACCTGGTGATGTCGATCGTGCGCAGCACGAACTTCCTCGCCGTCCCTCTCACGCGGCGCGACGGCCGCAACATGGGGGAGCTCCAGGTCTCCGGCAAGCCGCACGGCGCCTTCACGGAGGAGGACGAGGACATCCTCGTGCAGCTCGCGCAGATGACCTCCATCGCCGTCGAGAACACCCTGTATGGGGAGCTGCGCGAAGCGAACCGGTTGAAGGACGAGTTCCTCGCGACGGTGTCTCACGAGCTCCGGACACCCCTCAGCGCTATGCTGTCATGGGTCTGGATGCTGCGGCGGGGAGGTCTCGACGCAGAGGGCGCGGCGCGCGCCATCGAGGCGATCGAGCGGAACGTGAAGGCCCAGACCCGGATCGTCGAGGATCTGCTCGACGTATCCCGCATCGTCACCGGCAAGCTACGGCTCGACACGCGCCTCGTCGACCTCGGCCCGATCATCGAGATGACCACCGACTCGATCACGCCCGCGGCGGAGGCGAAGGGGATCACCGTCCGGAGCTCGATCGACGGTGCGACGCCGCCCGTGCTCGGCGACGCCATCCGCCTGCAGCAGCTCGTGTGGAACCTCCTCACCAACGCCATCAAGTTCACCTCGGCGGGCGGCCGGGTGGACGTCGTCCTCGCAACGTCCGGCGCCGAGGTGGAAGTACGGGTCTCCGATACCGGCATCGGCATCTCGCAGGATTTCCTGGCGTACGTCTTCGAGCCGTTCCGCCAGGCGGACGGCTCATCGGGCCGCAAGTCGGGTGGCCTCGGCCTCGGGCTGGCGATCGTCCGTCACGTCGCGGAGCTGCACGGCGGCCGCGTGGAGGCACGCAGCGCGGGGGAAGACCAGGGGTCGACCTTCGTCCTCACGCTGCCCGTCGCGACCGGCCGCGAGGCGATCGAGGAGCTCACGCCGTCGCCGCCGTCGGCCGAGACCGCAGCGCCGCGCACCGCGGTCAGCCTCGCGGGAAGCAGTGTCCTCGTCGTAGAGGACGAGGCGGATACCCGTGAAGCGCTCGCGCTGATCCTCGCCCAGGCGGGGGCGACGGTCACGTCGACCTCCACGGCGGCGCAGGCGCTCGATGCGGTCGCGGCCGCGCGACCCGACATCCTTCTCTGCGACATCGGTCTCCCGACCGAAGACGGCTACGTGCTCATCCGAAAGCTGCGCGCGCTCACCGCCGAGCAAGGCGGCGCGACGCCGGCCGTCGCCCTCAGCGCCTTCGCGCAGGCCACGGACCGTGCGCGGGCGCTCGCCGCTGGTTTCGACACGCACGTGGCGAAACCGATCGACCCCGACCGCTTGCTCCGGACTCTTGCGCGGGCGCTGTCGCTCGCCGTCGGGGACGCCGACCCCGGCGACCCGTACGAGCCCGCACTCGCCTCCGAAGCCGGTCGCTGACTCAGCGCTGCAGCTTCGCGGCCACGGTCACCGCGCGGAGGTTGCTCCGCACCTGATTCGCCATCGAGACCATGCTCGCCTGCGTCGTCGGGCCGACGGCTTTTTTCACGCCGACCGTGCGAACGCGTGAGAGGAATGCCGTGAGCCAGGTCTCGGCGTTGTGCAGCGCCACGATCGCCTGACGGCGGCGGCCCGCGTTCAGCAGCGCCTCGGCGCGCATCCTGCTCGTCTGCATGTGCGCGAGCTCGCGCTCGAGCAGCGTGTGCACCCTCAGCGAACCTGCCACGGCGTTCAGCTGTGCCGTGAGCGCCGCGGCCCCGTCGTCGACCGCCTTGAACATACCCGCCACCGGCGTGGTGGTGGTGGTCACGGTCGTGGTCGTCACCGTGCTGGTCGTGGTCGTGTCGGCGAAGGTGGCCGTTGCGATCGAAGCTCCCATCACCGCCGCGAGCCATGGCCGGATCGTCCGGTACCTCATCGCGTTACCCTCCCTGCCCCCCGGGGGCGCCGTGCCGAAGCGCGCCATCGACGGTGACAGACAGCAAGCCGGGTGCCATCACCCGCCAGGCCGTCTTCCACCATAAATGGAGGCCGCGCAAGCGCGCGTGCGTCGACACCGCCACGCCGGCGGACGGAAAGGTGCGCGCCTGCGCACACCGCATGTCGGGACCGACCGGTCAGCGCGTCGATATGCGCAGCAAGGCGGGTGCCGATTCGAGCGACCCGTGATCGCCGATCGCGTCGGCCATGGCGACGAACTCGCGCCAAGCCGCCTGCGCAGCATCGCGCCGTCCGCTGCCGAGCAGCGCCACCGCCAGCTGGTAGTGCGCGCCGTAGTGGTGCGTATGCGTAACAGGGATCGAGGCGATGCGCTTCCAGCAAGAGGCGTCGCGAGGTAGGGCCGATGTTCGTTCACGGGCTCGGCGAGTGGAAAGATCGTCGACTCGGCCGCGAGCGCCACGACGTACCACAGCATGGCGAACGTCATCGCCGGATGGCGTCGCCGGGCCCGCCAGGCAAGCCGCCCGCCGCGCGCGCGGCGCGGCGGGCTGACGTCGCGGTGCGCACGCGGGGTGACGAGTCTCCGCGCCCAGCCAGCGCCGTAACTTCGCAGGAAAGTCGATTAGCAAGCTCGCTGGCGTGTCGCCAGCGACGCCCGGGCCGCCGCGCTACGCCGCGACGCTCGGGCCCGGACCCGATTGACCCCGTCGGGCAGGGGCTGCTACTCGCAGAGTACCAGATCGGTTCACGATTGGCCGCGACACGACGCGGCCGGAAGGGGAAGCCATGACCAGCACCCGTCCGCTCGTCGCTGCGCTCGCCGTGACGGCGACGCTGTTCGTATCGCCGCTCCGCGCCGACGTCTCTCCCGGGGACAAGATCACGGATGCGAACATGGACAAGGTGAAGGACCTCACCTCCCCCGGGCTCCAGTGGTGCATCAAGCACGGCTTCCCGCTCACGATCGGCGAGACGAAGCACGTCGAGTGGCCGCGGGCGTACAAGGAAGCCACGGAGAAATATGCTTCCCAGGTGAAGCTCACGGCCGACGGCCGGACGATGGAGAACTACGTCGCCGGACAGCCGTTCCCCAACCCCGACGGGAAGGACCCGCAGTTCGTGATCAAGGTCATGTTCAACTACGACTACGGGTACGTGAACGGCCTCGACGACACGGACCTCCGGAACTTCGACGCCGACACGGGCGCGATCGCCGACCACGGGCCGCTCACCGTCGAGCGCCACTTCCTCCTGGACCACTTCCGGCGCCTCTTCTGGACGGGACGGCTCTACGTCGACCCGAAGCCAGACAAGCCGAATCCCAACGGCTACCGCGCCCAGCAGGGCCTCTATCCGATCCTCGAGCCGTACGACCTGAAGGGCGTGGGCGCGCTCGGCAACCGCTACACGTCGCCGGACAAGCAGGACGATTCCTGGCTTTACCTGCCGTCGCTCCGGCGCGTCCGCCGACTCTCCACCGCGCAGCGCTCGGACGCCCTGTTCGGTCAGGACACCGATGTCGACAGCTACTACGGCTACTCGGGCCAGGTCGGCTGGATGGAGTGGAAATTCCTCGGCGAGCGCGACCTGCTCGGCATCGTGCACGCGCAGCACTACCCGGTGAAATGGCACGACAAGGTCGACTGGGCGTTCGACGAGGTATGGGAGAAGCGCCACGTCTACATGCTCGAAGGCGTCTCGAAGCTGCCACAGTACGCCTACGGCAAGCGCGTGCTCTTCATCGACAAGGAGACATGGGGCATCCCGTACACGGACATCTACGACCGCTCCGGGGAGCTGTGGAAGATCTGGATCAACGACGTGAGCTACCGGAAGAAGGCCTTCGAGGGCGCCAACGTGATCGAGTACGAGGACGAGCTGCCCTTCGCGCCGGCGATCGTCATGATCGACATGCAGCTCGAGCACGCGACGAAGGCCTCGCTGCCGAGTCCGCGCTTTCCGGGCGAGCAGGGCTGGTACTACCACCAGGGTGAGAAGGCCGGCATCGCCGACGATTGGTTCACGGTCGCGGCCCTCGTGAACGCCGGCCACTGACGCGCGTCCGCCGCACGACGCGGGGTCCGGCTTGACGGGACGGCCGCGCCCGCCGTAAGAGGTTTACAGTGTTCACCTCGCAGGCGGCGGGCGCTCCCACCCGGCGAAACGCCCGCGCCGCGATCCTGAACGCCGCGCGGCGCCTGTACTTCGCGCACGGCGCGGACGGCGTCTCCGCGCGCCGGATCGCGCAGGCGGCGGGCTGCAGCGCCACCGCCCTCTACCTCTAAACCACACCTACCGCGACTCGATTCCCGGCTTCCTGGACCTCGTCTGGGACCTCGCCGAGCGGCCGCGCCGCGCGTTCCGCGCCCGCTGGACCGACACCGAGATCGCCGCGCTCTGGCAGGCGCTGTCGTTCAAGGTCGAGTATCGGTGCTTCAACTGCGTCGCGACCTGCCCCGCCGAGATCGAGACCGCCTTTCACGCCGATCGCGCCGTCCGACGCCAGTACGTGGACGAGACCCTGAAGCCCCTCACCCACGCGCGTGCCGTCGAGGACGAGCAGTTCGTGATCGACACCCCGAGCGCGCGGGAGCGGCACGGAATTCCGCCGGGGCAGTGGCGCACCCCGATCGATCGGGCGGCCACGCCGGCGCGCGGCGTGCGCCTCGTCTCGCTCCGGCGCATCCGGACGCAGAGCGTCGACGCGATGATGCGCTGGATGCCGCAGTACTTCCGCAGCGAAGAGGCGCGCGGGCTCGCGTTCACCACCCAGTTCGTACTGAGCGGCACCGGGGGCGGCGCCTGGGCGATGCGCATCGCCGGCGGCCGGTGCGAGCTGAGGCCCGGCACCATCGAGGCGCCCGACCTGACGATCCGCATGCCGGCGCGCCTCTTCCTCGCCATCCACCGCGGCGACCGGAGTGCCGCCTGGGGCCTCGTGACGGGTCGCATTCGCCTCGCCGGCCGCCGGCGTCTCTTCCGGCACTTCCCGCGGCTTTTCCCGACCGAGGCGCCGAGCTCCCCCCTCGCCCGCTGGCTCTTCCTCGCGCGGCGGCGGTGGCGGCG